>CAZNHI010000247.1:0-4530 GCA_964572535.1 uncultured Dehalococcoidia bacterium | reverse complement strand
CTTTAGCGGGGGCTCCGGGGGTGTCCCCCGGCTTGAGTACCGGTACGGCGCTCCCATGCGCCCCTTTAGCGGGGGCTCCGGGGGTGTCCCCCGGCTTCAAAGTCGAGGGATCGCTTAGAAGGACCAGGGATGGTTTGAATATGTGCCGGGTGGCTATGAGCCGACACCTTCTTTTGGTCGCTATGGGTGTCGGGGAGTCGAGTAGCGAAACCGACCGGCCTTTCTTAAACGCCCACTGCAAATCTAGAAGCAGGGGCCAAGCAAAGAAGGAGGTTTGACTATATGGTCACCAAGATCCTGGCAAGCGTTTTAGTCATGGTCATGATGGGTGGAGCCCTGACACTGGGCTCAAACGCCATCTTCACTGACAGCGAGGTGGTTGGGGGTAACACCTTCACCACCGGCAACATCGATATCAGCACTTCGCCCGCAAGCGCCTTCGTAACCTTTAGCGGCATGATGCCGGGCGACGTAACCACGCAGGCCCTCACCGTGTCGAACGCAGGCTCGGGGCAGCTGCGCTACGCCATCACCGCGTCTGCGACGAACGCAGACGCCAAGGCCCTCAAGGACCAGCTAGTCACGACGATCAAGACAGTCGATGTGACGACACCTGGAACGCCGTGCGACAACTTCGACGGTACGCAGCTGTACACCGGCGATCTGGACGGCGCTGCTGGTGTCGTGGTCGGCAGCAACACCCAGGGAGCGCAAGCCGGCGACCGGGTGCTGAACGCCTCTAACAATGAGGTCCTCTGCTTCCGCGTCAGCCTGCCTTTGAGCGCGACCAACGCCGTGCAGAGCGCTGCGACCACCGCCACGTTCACCTTCGACGCTGAGCAGACAGCGAACAACTAACGCCACGCCCATCGGGTGGCTTGGAGAGGTTCCCTCCCTCTCCAGGCCGCTCCTCAACGTGGATGATTAACATGAAGCTTCGACACTGCCTCCAGCTCCCGGCCATCGCCTTATTGGCTGTGATTCTCAGCATGCTGCTGCTTGCTATAGGCCCGCGGTTCGTTGGCTTCTCGTCATTCGTCGTAACCGGCGGCAGCATGGAGCCCTCGATTCACAGGGGCGCAATGGCCATCGGCAAGCGGGTATCGCCGGAATCGCTGGCAGTCGGCGACGTGGTCGTGTTCAACACCAGAACTGGTTCCACGCCGACCATCCACCGCATCGTGGCCATCGAAGCTGCAGACGGGGCCTGGAGGATCACGATGAAGGGTGACGCGAACGACTTTGCCGACCCGCAGCCGCTCGTCGTCCAGCAAGAAGGCAGCAAGATCGTCTATTCCGTCCCCTACGTCGGTTATCTGATCGAGCTGCCCCGGATGCTGCTTGGCGCCCGCGTCGCCTTCCTGCTGCCACCGCTGGCGTTGGGAAGCATGCTGCTCTGGTCGATCTGGAAGCCTGCCAAGCGGCGTACGCCATCGGCCGCGGTGACGTGACATGCGAAGCGTGCTGGGACTGGCCTTACTCATCGCAGTCACGGTCAGCCTTGGCGCAGGCCTGACGACGCGCAGCAGCGCTCTCTTCACTGACGCTTCTCCCGTCGACAGCAATACCATCACCTCGGACACGCTGAACGCTCCGACGAGTGTCTCGGCTACCACCGGCTCCTCGATTAGCCTTAGCTGGACAGCCACTTCGGATACGTACGCCAGTGGCCACCGAATCTTTCGCAGCACGACGAGCGGCAGCGGCTACAGCCAAATCGCCCAGGTCACGCCAAGGACGACCACGACTTATGTGGACAGCCCGTCCCCCGGAACGTACTACTACGTCGTCCGCTCGTATTTCCAGAACTGGGAAAGCGTCGACAGCAATCAGGCGGCAACGGGCGTTTGGAACACGGGCTTTCTAAACTGCACCTCAAACGCGGCTGTCACCACCAGTTCCGGCGACAATAACGGCTTTGAGACTACTCCGGGGAACGCCTGCACCGATGGCGGAGTTAGCGGCACCGATGCAAACAGCGGCACCGGTACGGGCACAAGCTGCACAGCACCGGGTAAGGATCGTCACATCTTCTATGACTATGGTGCCTCCATCCCGGCAAGTTCGACGATCAACGGCATCGAGGTTCGCCTGGACGCAAGGGTCAGTAGCACCACATCGAACCCGTTCATGTGCGTTGAGCTCTCCTGGAACAATGGCGCCAGCTGGACCACAGCCAAGACCACCGCCACTCTCGGAACAAGTGAAGCAACCTTCACCCTGGGCACGCCGAGCGATACCTGGGGCCGGACTTGGAGCGCGGGAGACCTGTCGAACGGGAACTTCCGAGTTCGAGTTACGGACGTGGCCAGCAGCACGGCCCGGACATTCAGCCTCGATTGGGTAGCCGTGAAGATTAGCTTCACGCCTCCGTAATTAGGAAACCAGCCCAGCGTCGGGGTGTGAAACGCCTGTGCTCATGCCGACCACACTTCCTGACCGTATTGGGCGAAGTGTCGGTCGAACGTGAAGGCCTGCCCGGGATCGCCAAGCCCTCCATCACGACGAAGCTGAGCGCATCCGTAAAATGAAAAGACCTTGTCGTCGAACTGATGCAGCCGCTGCTGCTCTTCCATGGGGAAAGATGCCCTGATACGCAGCCACTATGAATGCTCTGGGTAAAGGTGAGGGCGGCGTTGGCGACCCGGCGTTCGTCTGGGGTGGCGCCGCAGCCGCCAACGACATCCAGGCGTTACAAGCTGACGGCTTTCAGGTAGGAACCCATGCCAGGGTCAACGCCAACACAGGCACCTACTACTACCTCGCGCTAGAGGACCCCGGCCCCGCAAACCAGGACGTCTCTAGCTCGTCGCCGTGCTCGGCGGCACTTCTTCTTCGGGGCGACGGCTCTGGAACTGCGCCAGCAGCAGCAGGTCATAGACGATCTTCAGCGTGCCGCACAGGATCAACGGCCACCCGAACGTCGTTTTCGTCAGCAAGAACCCCGCCAACGCCGGCGATAGCGCCGAGGCCAGCGCCCGCGGCACGTTGGTCACGCTTGCGGCCGCCGCTCGTTCCTCCGGCGGCACCACCGCCATCACGTAAGACTGCCGCGCCGGCACGTCCATCTGCGACATCGAGGTCCGCAGCAGCAGGAATGCCACCGCCAGCGGAGCGCTGGGCATCAGCGCCGCGATGATCAAGAACGCGCTCGACGGCAGATGCGTGTAGACCATCGTCCGGATCAGCCCGATGCGCGCCGAAAGCCACGCCGAGGCCAGCTGCGAGCAGGCGGACAGCAGCCCCGCCACGAAGAAGATCGCGCCCGCCGTCCCTACCGACAGGTCGAAGCGCTGGAACAGCCACAACACCAGCAACGATTGGACCACGAAGCCGCCCGCAAATGAGTCGATGCTGAACAGCGCCGTCAGCCGCAGCACCACGTCACGCGATTTCGCCAGCGGCGCCGACTTCACCCTCGGCAACGGCGGCGGTTGCGGCAGGCCCCGGTAGATCAGCGCCACCAGCACCGCCACCACCGCGTAGACCACAAAACCGCTGCGCTCCGCGTCCAGCAGGTCCCAGCCCTGCGACTTCGCCAGCGCCACCGGTGCCCCGGCACACAGCGCGCCCAGCGCCGCGCAAAATATCCCCGACAAGTTGTACCGCGCGAACAGCGCCGTCCGGGCCTGTCCGGAGGCTGAGCCGCTCAGCACCGCCTGCTCCGTCGGCAGGAAGACGCTAACGTCGCCGCCCGAAGGGTTCAGCGTCCCGGCAACCGCGATCACCATTAGCGGCCAGTAGTCGCTTACGGCGGTGAAGCCGATACCCGTCCCCAGCATCAGCCCAGACGCACACAACAGGACGAAGCGCGGGTTCACGAACTGCCCGAAAATCCCGACACCGAGCGTCAGAGCCGCCGAGCCGATCAGCGTGGCCGTGATCAACACGCCTATCTGCCCTGCCGAGAACCCCAGGTCCGTCAGGTAGGCCGCCAGCAGCACGCTGACCATGCCGTCAGCGAAGCCGCGCAGGCCGCGCGCCAGCACCAGCCGGCCCGCCTCGGAGCCAACGTCTCGGGGCAGGAGCCTGCCCGGCACCGCCAACTGCATAAGGGCGCCGGCTACCGGCTCACGGCGGGCTGCTTCGTCTCATCCAGACGCGGCAGAAGCAGCTCCGCGATCGCGTCCTGTGATTCCGCGCTCGGGATGTTGGCCCGCAGATAGTTCACGCCCCAGCTCTCGGCCTCTGCTATGCGCTCCAGGCACTCATCCGGCGTGCCGACGACCTCGCGTCCCAGGAACTCCTCGAACGTCGGCGGCACAAACTGCGGCGTCACAGCCTTCGCGGCCTCGTACTCTACCTGCGCCACCTTCAGCGCTTCGTCCCGCGTGCGCCGGACCACGATGCGGCCGCCCTTCACAACGTCCATCGGACGGTCCTTCGGCCAATCCGGAGCCGAGAGCACCTCCGACAGCTTGTCGCGGCTGCCGCCGGCGCTTAGAGCCATCCAGCCGTCGCACAGCTGCATCGCCGTCCGCAGCGTCGCCGCCGATTCGCCGCCGATCCAGATCGGCGGATGCGGCTTCT
>CAZNHI010000246.1:0-4539 GCA_964572535.1 uncultured Dehalococcoidia bacterium | reverse complement strand
ACTGCGCCCACACCCGCGCCCGCTCCGCCCCGGACGTCACAACCGCCCGCGCCGCGAACTTCTCCGTCCCCACCTCCACCTCCACGTCCGGGTTCGCCACCAGGTTGTGGTACCAGTCCGGATGCTTCGGCCCGCCGTTGCGCGAAGCGAAGATGATGTAGCGGTCGCCGTCCATCAGGTGCATCAGGGGGTTCACCCGCGCCTGCCCGGACTTCGCTCCCTTATTGTGCAACAGCAGCAAGTCCGTACCCACGAAGCGCCCCGTCACGTTCTTGCCGCCGTGAGCATAGAACTGCGCAATCACATCCCGATTCATCTCGTTCACGTCGATTTCACTCATGGCCGCAATCCTACTCCCGCCCACTTGTGATTGCGAGACCGCCTTCGCGCACCATTGCGAGCCAGAGCGCGCCAGCGCGAGGCGAAGTGCATCCTGAGCCTGTCGAAGGGCAATCGGGCACGCGCCCCCGTCGCACAACACAGCGCTTACATCACCCAGAGCGTCTCTCCGAGATTGCTTCGTCGCTCCGCGCTCCTCGGCAATGACAGAAACGCTTGAGCCCCCTCTCCTCGCAAGCATGTCCTGAGTCGTGTCGAAGGGGAGAGGGGGTTGGGGGTGAGGTGGCCCTAATTCCCCGGGTACGGCAGCTCCTTCTGGCACTCCCGCTCCATCTGCTTCACCACCGCGTCGTCCGGCGCCACGTCCCAGCGCACGTAGTCACCGGAGTACCAGTAGAAGCGCCACACCTTCTCCACCCACGGGTCGATTCCCTCGCAGATCGGCCGGTACAGCACCCGGAACCTCGGGTCGCGGTCCAGCGCCGCGTACACCGCGTAGACGCCGTGCGTGTGGATGAACGTCGGTTTCAGCTCCACCAGCACGTAATCGTGGAATGCCTGCTGGTCGTCCTGCAGCGTCCGCGCGATCGTCTTGTCCGTCAGCCCCACCAGGTCGTACACCCGCAAGTCCGACTCATACAGCAACCCGCCGATGTCCAGCGTCAGCAGCGACGGGTCTTCGACGCCCAGCAGCCGCGCGTAGCCCTCGAAGCGGTCGCCGAAGTAGGTCTTTACCTCGCTCATCGGCACCGTCGGCTCCTCCGAGAACGCCACCGACCGGTCGACGAACCACCCCGCGCTCACCGCCAGCACCACCGCCGTAGCGGCCAGCCCGCCCCTCATCGCCAGGCTCGCCACCCTGCGGCCCGACCCCTCGGCCAGGTACAACACCTGCAACCCCACGGCCACGTAGAACGACACCACGAACAGGTTGCAGAACCGACTCTCCCGCATCCAGTCCGGCGGCAGCAGCAGCACGCCCGCCGCCGAGCACGCCAGGAACACGCCCGCCACCCGTAGCGCAGGACGCCTGATCGCGACGACGCCGGCGACCACCACCGCCAGCACCAGCCACTGCACCTCCGGCTGGCTGAATCCCAACACGCTGTCCAGCAGGTCGCTGGCCTTGGCTCCCAGGTTTTCGATGGAGACGCCGCCCTTGGCGTAATACGTGTTCGGGTACAACTCACCGAAGTAGGCCAGCCGGAACGCCAGGAAAGCCGCCATCGGCGCCGCGAAGCCCGCGACATAGCTCAGCAAGTGACGCGCCCGCGCCCACGCAAGACCGCACATTCCTACCACGAGCACCGGATACGCGAGCGCCAGCAGCACGCCGTCCGGCCGGGTCAGCGCCGCCGCCGCCGCGACCAGCCCCAGCGCTACGGCCCTGCTCCCCGTCAGCTCGCCACCAAGTACCGCCCGCATCGAGAGGTAGAGCAGCAGGCACAGCTCCAGCACGAACAGCGGGTTCTCCAGCCCGGACGTCGTCCACACCACGAAAGACGTGTTCAGCGACAGCAGCAGCAGCGGCAGGCCCGGCGCCACCTGCGCCCAGCGGCCGCCCGGCGCTCCCGCCGCCAGCGCCATGGTTTGGTACAACACCACGAACGACGCGCCCACCAGCGCCAGGCTCAGCAGCTTCGGCGTGATTACGGGGTCGAACAGCCCAACGAGCATCAGCGGCGCCTGCAGTGCCACCCAGAGCGGGTTTGAGTAGCCCTCTACCGGCTCAAACCCTGGCTGCGAAACCAGCCCGTTGCCGTCGGCGAAGTTGCGCGCGTAGGCGAAGGAGATACCGGCGTCGTCGACGATCCAGCCCCAGAACAGGCTCGAGTGCACAACGAACACGACCAAAGGTACTGCGACGCTCAGCAGCCGCAGCGCGTCGGCGTGAGCCAGGCTGCGGGACAGCCACGAAGCCCCCGGCGCCCGCAGCGCCGCGCCCTTGACCCACTCCCGACCGGTTAGCGCCATGTTTGATTGTGCCGGCATCGCGTCTCGCGACCTAATTGCTCGTAGGCGACCCCACTTTACGCTCTACAGCCCCTCGCGTATACCGCATTCCTCCTTCCGGTGATCACTGTTAACTGACTGCTGATAACTGATAACTCCCGTGCTACGCTGCCTTCGATGAACTCAGAAGAAGTCGCAGGCAACAACCTCCACTACATCCTCGTCAAGCCCGAAGGCTTCGCGCCCAACGGTTCCTACCCGCTGCTCGTCTTCCTGCACGGCTTCGGCGCCAGCATGTACGACCTCGCGTCGCTCGCCCCCGCGCTGGACGCCACCGGCTACGTCTACGCCTTCCCCAACGCCCCGCACACCGTCAACCTCGGCTTTGGCAGCAACGGCTACAGCTGGTCCGCCGACCGCCCCGGCGTGCAACCGACATCGGAATCGCGCAACGTCGAAGCCCTGCTCGACGCCACGGTCGCCGAGGTCATCGCCGCCACCGGCGCTCGACCCGGCAATATCGGCCTCGGCGGCTTCTCTCAGGGCGCTGGCCTCACCCTGAAGCACGGCCTCCTGCGACCGGAGACCTTCGCTGCCCTCACAGTCCTCAGTGGCTTCTTCCGCGACGCCGAAACGATCAAGCCGCTGCTTCCTGCGCAGCACACCCAGCCGATCTTCCTCGTCCACGGCCGCCAGGACCAGATGATCCCCCTCGCGCAGGCCCACGAAACGAAGTCCTTCCTCGAAACCGCTGGCTACCCCGTCGAGTACCACGAGTACGACATGCCCCACACCATCACTGACGCCGTCCTCGCAGACCTCATCCCCTGGCTCCACGAGAAGCTCCCGCCGAAGAGCTGAGGCTCCGCGTCCCCAACACCATCACGAGCCAGGGCACACCGCTGCGAGGCGAAGTGAATCCTGAGCACCGTCGAAGGGCAACCTCCGATACCCATTGCGAGCCAGAGGGTGTCAGCCCGAGGCGCGGCAATCCCGGACACCGCGCCCTTTCCTCTACAAACCACCCCTCACAACAGCAATTTGTCGCGGCGCCCTTGCTGAGCCAGAGCACACCGCTGCGAGGCGAAGTGAATCCTGAGCACCGTCGAAGGGCAACCTCCGATACCCATTGCGAGCCAGAGGGCGTCAGCCCGAGGCGCGGCAATCCCGGACAAACGCTTTCAGCCTCCATGAACCCGCGGCACGGCTAACATACGCACGTGCCCTACGCCGCCGTCTACATCCTGGCCAACAAGGCTGGCAACGTCCTCTACACCGGCTTCACGAGTGACCTGCAGCAGCGCGTCCTCGCCCACAAGGACAAACTCGTCCAGGGCTTCACGACCAAGTACAACGTCACGCGACTCGTTTACTTTGAAGCCGTTGAGGATCGGCAAGCGGCGCTAGCGCGTGAGAAGCAAATTAAGGCCGGTTCTCGGGACAAGAAGCTCGCCCTGTTCAGCGCGCTGAACCCGCACTGGAACGACCTCTACGACGAACTCTGAGCCCGAGATTGCTTCACCTCGGGCTGGACGCCCTCTGGCTCGCAATGGGCAAGCGGCACGCCCTCCTCCAGATGGAGAGGGTCCGACCACTAACTCCACGCCAGCGAAGCTGCAGGATTCATCCTGCAGAGTTGTCTAACACCCAAACGCCCCTGATCTCCTGGACACAAAAGCCCCCTCTCCTCGCAAGCATGTCCTGAGTCGTGTCGAAGGGGAGAGGGGGTTGGCGGTGAGGTAGCCTAAAGCGCCTCCCCCTCATACCCCAGGTGCGTGAGCGGCAGCCCCAGCTCCGACAACGGCCCCTCGATCACAGCCCTGTCGCCCACGATCACGATGCTCAGCGCCTCCGGGTCGATGTGCTCCCGCGCCACCCGCTGCGCGTCGTCCAGCGTCACAGCCTCGATGCGCGCCACCTGACTGGAGAAGTGGTTGTCCGGCAGCCCGAAGTGGACGATGTCCAGCAGCCGCCGCAGCACCTGGCTCGGCGTCTCGAACGTTGGCGGGAAGCTGCGCACCATCCCCAGCTGCGCCTTCTCGAACTCCTCTGGCGTGATCGGCCGCTCGCCCACCAGGTCGCGAAACTCCTTCAGCGTCTCGAACAGCGCTTCCCTGGTCACGACCGTCTGCACCGAGCCGCCCGCCCTGAACGTCGAGACCGACCGCCGCCAGTCGTGCTGAGAGCGATAGCCGTACGTGTAGCCCTTGTCCTCGCGCAGGTTCATGTTCAAGCGCGCAGTGAACT
>CAZNHI010000245.1:0-4545 GCA_964572535.1 uncultured Dehalococcoidia bacterium | reverse complement strand
GCGCCTCAGAGGTGTAGCGGCGGCCCCAGTCGGGGCGCGTGCCGGCGTCGGCGCCGAGCACGTGGTCGTAGGCGAGGATGTGGTTGAAGCCGAGACCTTCGGCGGTCTGAGCGTAGTCGCGCAGGACGGCGGGGTCGCTGCCGATCTCGGTCTGAGGGAAAGTGACGCCGATTTCCACGAGGCGGTTCTCCTGACTGTGGCTAACGCTTGGGGAGGCAGCGGGGCGCTTCGATCATTCGTCCCGAGCGGGTGGCTGTCAATCGAGACAGCGGCGGGCGTCTGATATGACGGGCGCCGTGTCGCGTTCGTTAGGGCAGAGAACATAGGCAGAGGGCAGGCGCAAGGAGCCTCCGTGTTAGGCACTCGGCACTGTGTAGTAATCCGGCAAGGAGGCCCGGCGTGCACGACTCGGTGATTGCGACGGTTGCCGTCCTGCTGTTCCTCGGCCTCGACCTCGGCTTCGTGGTGATTGCGCTGCTGTGGTTGAGCGAGCGCCGCGTACTGGACGACAAGACGGACCAGCGCAACCGCAAACGGCCAATCAGGTACAAGTAGCTGTCAGGTATCAGTTTCGGGCGAGGCGAGAAGGGCTTCGACGCGGCGCAGGTCTTCCTCTCGGTTGACGTTGAGGAACGAGAGGCCGTCGGGGTCGAAGCGGCGCCAGGCGTCCGGTTCGACGTAGAGCACGTCCACACCTTCGAAAAAGCCGGTGACTTTGTACTGGCTTGCTTGGATGCGATCCTGGATCGCCGGGAGGCAGGTGGTGGCGTAAACGGCGCAGAGCGGCTCCGGCAGGCTGTTGAGCGGGACGACGGCGTCGTGGCCGGGGGCCAGGCGCAGCAGTTCGGCCAGCAGCGGCGGTTGCAGCAGCGGCATGTCGCAGGCCACGGTGATCGCACGAGGGGCCTGCATGGCTGACAGCCCCGTGTAGATGCCGCCGAGGGGCCCGATGCGCGCATAGGCGTCCTCGACGGCGCGCAGCGGCGCTGAAGCCTCGACGGGCGGCAGCGTCTGGCCGGACGTCGTGACGAGCACGTACTCGTCGACGAGACCTGCGAGGCGGTCGATGACGCGCTGCAGCAGGCTGCGGCCTAGCAGCAACTCGGACGCCTTGTCACGGCCGAGTCGCGTGCTCAATCCCCCGGCGAGGATCACGGCGGCGATTGGCTCGCGGTTCACGCGCTGACCCTCGGTGGCGTTGTCTGGTTCACGGCCTGGATGATCTGGATGATATCGCGCTGCTCGGAGGTGAGGTCGCCGGCCTGCAGTCGCTGGGTCAGGCGTTCCAGGCCCCAGATGCGGATCAGCGCCGGCGCCAGAGGGTCGAGCACCTTGTCCAGGCAGCGCAGGAGCAGGAAACGGAAGTCGCGCGCCGAGTTGCCGGGCGAATCGAACTTGCCGTAGGGCTCCGCCTGGGCTTCCGACACCTCGATCTTGAAGCCGAGGTCGCGGGCGTCCCAAACGTTGCGCGTCAGCGTCTCGGCGAAGGGCGAGGCGTAGGAGATCTGGTCGAAGTGGCGTGCGACGGGGACGGAGTCGCGCAAGGGCGTGACGTAGTGGAAGTCGACGCCGCTGACCAGCAGGCCGGTGAGAGAGCTTTCCTCCAGCAGCAGCCGTTGGAAGAGGCGGCGCACCTCGTCGAGGTTGAGGCGTCCGGCGGAGGTGACCATGATCTGGGCGCTCGGAAGGTAATCGTGGACCAACCTTGCGGCGATGACCAGGTAGTCGTTGCTGAGGCGCCAGCGATGCGGCCCCAGTGGGAAGTAGGGCTCGTTTTCGAGCTGGACGGAGTGCACGCCGCCGAGCGATGGGCCGTATTCGCGCCGGAGGGTTTCGAGCAGCTGTGACAAGTGGCTTAGGGCCGCGTCCCCCAGCGGCGTGCCGAGGTCGATGGTGGCGCCGTGGGGAGGCAGATCGAGGCCGGGAGGCAAATGCTCTTCCGGCCAGCGAAAGACGCGTACCGGGCCGACGTTAAGGCAGAGGTCGACGCCGTTGCGAAAGCTGTAGTCCAGGAATGGGCGGTAGGCGGAGAGGTCGACGATGGAGCCGGGGGTGAGGCGGTTCCAGCGCAGGCCGAGGCGCAGTTGCTTGATGCCGAGCTCCCGCACCGAGAGGTCGAAGGCGTTGAGGGCGCGGCTCTGACCGGCGGCGTCGAGCGGCCACTGCTCCGGGGCGAAGGAGCCGCCGAGGGTCAGGCGCGAGAGGTCAGCGGCGTGGCGTTGGAAGAACTCTCGGTTGGGACGCGAGGCCTCGGCCCAAGTCTGGTGCTGATCGTAGAGGTCCCGGCCCTTGTGCCCGGCCTCGATGCCGCCAAAACCGGCGGCGAAGGCGCCGATGACGGCGGCGTGTTTGAGGAAGTCGCGGCGAGAGAGCGTGCTGGCCACGAGTACAGAGTACAGAGTGCGGACGCTTCGGAACGGGCTCGGGCAGACTGCGCGACCGGTCTTGACGCTACTCAATGATTGAGCAATCATGCTCTGGCTATGCCGCGTACCAAGACCTACCTGACGCCCGCAGAGTACGCCGTGCTGGGCCTGCTACGTGAGCGCCCCGCCTATGGCTACGAGCTGCAGAAGCAGTTCAGCGGCGGCAAAGGGCTGGCGCGCGTCTGCCCCGTGGAGCCGGCGATGGTCTACGCCATCCTAAAGTCGCTGTCCGGGCTGGAGCTGATCGACGGGGAGTGGGACAGCAGCAGCTACCCACCGCGGGCCGTCTACGTGGCCACCGCCGAGGGCGACGCCACCTTTCTGCGCTGGCTGCGTCAGCCGGTGGGCCGTATGCGCGAGGTGCGCAGCGACTTCATGGTCAAGCTCTACTTCGCGATGCAGGAGGACACGCGGGAGGCGCTCGACCTCGTGTCGGAGCAGATCGAGGCGTGCGGGCAGTACGAGAGCGGCCTTGAGCCCGCGCTGCGCGAGGTGGAGGCCGGGAGCTTCGACGCGATCGCGTTGCAATCGAAGTCAACGGCTGCGAGGCTGACAGCCGAGTGGCTGAGGGGATGTCAACGCACACTGAGGGAGCAGATGAGAAAGGACGCCTCTAGATGATGGGGCCGCTGATCGCGCTGCCGGTCGCCGTGCTGCTCCTGATGGTTCTGGCTGCGTGCGGCCGCGACGATGCCCCGGCGTCCGGGTCTGGCGAGGCGGTCCGCGGCAAAATCACGGTGTTCGCCGCCGCCTCTCTGACCGAGGCCTTCAAGGAGATCGCGGACGCGTTCACTGAGAAGTATGCGGGTACGGATATCGACTTCAACTTTGGTGGCACGCCGACGCTGCGCACGCAGCTGGAGCAGGGCGCGCGGGCCGACGTATTCGCCAGCGCCAACGTGGAGCAAATGGAGCTGGCCAGGGCCGGCGGCGCCGTCGAGGGGACGAGCAGCACCTTCGCGCGCAACTCGCTCGTGATCATCACGCCGTCAGATAACCGCGCGCGGATCAACGGGCCGGCCGACCTCAAGCGCGACGGCCTCAAGCTGGTGGTCGCGAACCCGGACGTGCCCGTGGGCGCCTACACCCGGCAGGCGCTGGCGGCGATGGAGAAGAACGCGGGCTACGGCGCCGGCTTCGCAGACGCGGTACTGGGCAACGTGGTGTCGCTGGAGAGCAACGTCAAGCAGGTCGTCGCCAAGGTTGAGCTGGGTGAGGCGGACGCGGGGGTGGTCTACGGCACGGACGTGACGCCGTCCGTCGCCTCGAAGCTGAGGAGGATAGAGATACCGGACGCCTTCAACGTGATCGCCGAATACCCCGTGGCGCTGGTCAAGGAACGCTCGAACGACGCCGTGGCACGTGCCTTCATCGACTTCCTGCTGTCGGGCGAGGGGCAGGCGATTTTGATGAAGTACGGCTTCCTGAGCGCGGGCTAGGCGTGGCGATTCAACCCAGGGCGGCGATCGGCATCGGCACGACGCGGGCGTTTGCGCCACTGGCGCTGGTGTTCGTCGCGTTCGTGGCGCTGCCGCTGGTGGCGCTGGGCTGGCGCGCCGTCGACAGCGGCGAGCTGGCCGGCAACATTACATCCGAGCTGGTGCTGGACGCTATGCGCCTGAGCGCCGTCACCAGCACGATCGCGCTGGCGATCGCGGTGCTGTTCGGGACGCCGCTGGCCTACTTGCTGGCGCGGCGGGACTTCCCCGGCAAGGTGGTTGTCGACGTGCTGGTGGATCTGCCTCTCGTCTTGCCGCCAACGGTTGCGGGCGTGGCGCTGCTGGTCGCCTTCGGGCGGCGCGGCGTGCTGGGCGGCGAGCTGGACGCGCTGGGCATTGAGCTGGCGTTCACCACCACCGCGGTGGTGCTGGCGCAGGTCTTCGTCTCAGCGCCGTATTACATCCGCACGGTCAAGGCCGGCTTCGAGAGCGTGAGCCCGCAGTACGAAGGCGTGGCCGCGACGCTGGGCGCGGGGCCGCTGCGCGTGTTCTGGCGCATCGTGCTGCCGCTGGCCTGGCCTTCGGTGCTGGCGGGGGCGATTCTCTGCTGGGCGCGGGCGTTGAGTGAGTTGGGCGCGACGCTGGTTTTCGCGGGCAACTTCCCGGAGCGCACCCAGACG
>CAZNHI010000244.1:0-4566 GCA_964572535.1 uncultured Dehalococcoidia bacterium | reverse complement strand
GGAGGCCAGGGCGTCGGCCTCCGCGGGCGGAGGCGCGGCGTCGTCGCGTACGGCGCGCGAGGCCTCGGCATAGAGGTCGTCGAAGGTGACGACGCGCGGGTGAATCTTGCCCAGGTAGCGGAACGCCGCCTGCACCACGGGCTGGTCTGTCGAGTAGGCGATGTCGTCCGGCGTGACGAAGCGCACGCTGTTGCCGGTCGCGCCCCGCTTTCGGCGCTCCGGCGTAGCGAACGAGCCGAGGTAGAGGCCATCGAATACCTTACGGTTGGCCTGGAGGTTGCGCGAGACCGGCGCCTCTTCGTGGCAGAGCAGCACCCGACGGAAGCCCCGATTGCGGATGAAGTCCAGGTATTGCTCCATCTCGATGCTGTCTCCGGCGAAGGAAGAGAGCTTGGCGACGACAGCGCTGCTCAGCCCGATCGGCGTCGAGCCTTCGAGGTCCGCTTCGGCCAGGTACTGTAGGCCCGCCGCCTCTGCCCTTTCGACGACCTCGTGGAAGTAGAAGGGGTCGTTCACTCCCGCCATCTCGTCGTGCAGCAGGGTCGCTACGAACTCGGACTCTGGCACCGGCCCGCGGCCCTGGAAGGACGATTGGTACTGCTGCACAAAAGACGCGAAGGGACTCGATTCCGTCTGCGACTGCGCCAGCAGGGTGATGAACTCGCGCGCCACGTTTGCCTGCTCTACGGGGTCGGTGATGCCGCGGGCGCGGTAGAGCATCATGTCGCGCACTGCCTTGAGCTGATGCCAGCCGGGGTAGGCGTTGAAGCTGACGAAGGCGATGCCCTGCGGCGCCAGGCTGTGCTTGATCAAGCGCAGCGCCTTTTCGCGCACGGGGTTCGGCACCCAGGAGTAGAAGCCGTGCGCGATGATGTAGTCGAAGTCGCCGGCGTGGTCGGGGAGTTCGAGGACGTCGGCGAAACGCAGGTCGACGTTCCTGAGGCCCAGCTCAGCGACGATCTGCTGACCTTCCTCGATCTGGCGCGCCGAGTAGTCGATGCCGGTGAAGCGGCTCTCGGGCAGCAGCTCCGCCATCGCGATCAGGTTGGCGCCGCTGCCGCAGCCCAGCTCGAGAACGCTGCAGGCGTCCGGGCTGGCGGGGTGTAGACCCATGAGCCTTGCGGCCACCGCGATGCGGTCCGGGTGGGTGTGGGAATGAGTCAGCAGGGGATAGGGAACCTCGTTGTAAAGCTGCATGACGTGGAGCCTAGCCGGTTCGCCGGAAGATGCCTAGCGGAGACGTCGATGCGGGGCACCTGAAATGAAACCGCCGCGTGATGGGTTTAGCCAGTATGTGCTAAGGTTCTAGCGGTCGCGGCAAGGATGGCCGCGCCGGTTGGCTCAAGATCCGCATCTAACGGCCAGGGTGAGGTGGTTTTGGCTTGAAGCGGGTAGGACTAGGCGTAGTGCTCCTGGCAGTCGCACTGCTGGCATATTTCCTGCTGAGCGGTGACGAAGAGGCCTCTGCTGAGTCCAAGTACGACGGTGTCCACCTCTGTTCCCCCAGCCAACAAGAGGCCGCAACCGCAGCAGCAGGCCGCAGCGGCGCGGCCCTCCCCACTCCGTCCGGCAACCTAGACCTGGAACCTTCACGCATCAAGGGGCCGTTCTTTGCGCAGAATGGCGCTCCCTGGGCCGGCGAGGAGTACGACCACGCTACGCGCCAGGACGTCGGCTGCGGCAAGACGCTGGCCCAGTGCGGCTGCGCCATGACCTCCGTCGGCACGGTGCTTGCCCTGTTCCAGCTCGTGACCACCCCTACGGGCGACGAGCTTAACCCTGCGAGCCTCAACTCCTGGTTCAACGAGGGCGCGCAGCTTACCGGCGACGGCTGGGTGAGCCAGGGCTACGTCTACGGCAACGTGGTCTGGACGGCGGTGAACAACTTCTCCGCCGGAGTGCCGGGGGCAAACGGCGCCAAGTCGGTCCGCTACGTCGGCTGGGGCAACGGCAGCGAGGACGAGATCAAGGGTCAGCTGGCGAAGGGCCTGCCTGTGGTGCTGGAGGTGCCGGGGCACTTCATCGCCGCCGTCGGCCTGCAGGGCGACGAGATCCTGATCAACGACCCCTTCTACGCCGACCGCACGACGCTCAGCTCCTACAAGGGACTGGTCAAGAGCAGCCGCCTGTACGAGCCCGGCGAAGACCTCAGCGCCGTGATGATCAGCGTGCCTTCAAACCAGCGAGTCAAGGTGACCGACAGCCAGGGTAGGGAAGTCGGCACGCTGGGCGGCAAGAACCCGCAGGACGCTGAGGACAGCGCGAAGAACGAGATTCCCGGCGCCACCTACCACTTCGAAGCGGCCTGGCGCGACCCAACCTGCACCGAGAAGCCGCCCGAGGATGGGCAGGGCGTCAACACGATCTTCCTGCCGGACCCGCAGGACGGAAACTACACCGTCGAGGTCCTCGACGCGCAGGGCAAGAGCACGTCCGCCGCCGTCTACGTCTACGACGAGCGCGGCGCCCTGCGTATGATCACGCGCGGCGGCGGCGGCAGGCTGCAGTTCGACTTCTCCTTCGGCTCCGGCGGCGGTGGTGGCGGCGGCCCCGGCCCCAGCCCGACGCCCACTGAGACGCCAACGCCCACGCCTACGCCGACTCCAGAACCGGAAGAGGCCACGGCTGAGGAGCCGGAGGAGGCCACGGTTGAGGAGCCCGATGATGTCGCGCCGATCACTCCAACGTTCACGCTGACGCCAACGAACACGCCCACCGTCACACCGACGGTCACGCCGGTGCCGGCGCCCGCGATGTCGATATCGCCGATGAGCCCGCCGAACGCGGTGTCATCGTCGATTGCGCCTTCTCCAGGCTGCCGGACCCCGATCTCCTGGACCGCCGGGGGCGATCCGAAGGGGAAGGTCGAGCTATTGCGGAACTCGCAGCCGATCTACACGGGCGGCATTGGTCCGGTAACCTTTAACGACCCGTTTGCGCCGGGGACCTGGACCTATGTTGTCAGGGCAACGAACAGCGACGGCGTGGTGACAAGCTCTGCGCCCATCCAGGTCACACCTACTTGCCTGACCGAGTACAGGATGGACATCGTCGATACCTGCGGCGAGTGTTCGGATGTGCGTCACTTGTGGACAGTCCTGGGAAACCAGGCTGGGACCGTGACGATTATTCACACGCCGGACGGTGTCGTTGTCGCTACCCGGCCGCTGAGTTCGTCGAGTTACATTGCCACCACGAACTACAACTGCCCCAACGATTACCGGATTGTCGTCACGGTTGGAAACGGGTCGGTAAGTTCACCTGTCGTGCGCACACCTGGTGGATTCTTCAGCAATTGCAATGATTAATGGCTCGATGACTACCTTCAAAGCCGCGCAGGCGTTATATTCTGACCGGCGGGAGTAAGCAGACAGGACGTTAATCATGGACGGTAGACTCAGCGGCATCACTTTGCCGGTCGCGCTTCTTGTGGTACTCGCCGTGTTCATCTCGCCGGGCCTTCGTACGCAGAGCGTGGAGGCAGATCCAGAAATATTGACTGTTGAGCTCACCGCCCAGGTTGGCACGACAGCGGATATCACCTTCCGGGCCCATGATGAGGCCGCCGGCGGCACTCCTGGTGGAGGAAATGTAGTCCTTTCGGCGACAGCCGCGGCTGGCGTGGGGTTCTTTTGGGAAGGGACGATGGTTGATTCAGACAGCGCTGACTGCGATCCGCCCGTCGGACTTGGCACTCAGGGCTTGATCTGGGATTCGGTCACTTGCCTCCAAGTCCTTGAGCCGGGTGATACTGACCTCACCCCAGAACCAGTGAATGGCACAGCGGGCTGGGTCTGTCTCAGACCGGGCACCGTCCAGATCAGCCTTACACAGAACGGCGTGACGGTTCCGTCTCCGTCTACGCCGAAAGTAATTAGCTGCGTGCCGGCGGTGCCTACGCCGGTCAGCCTGCGGCTGGAGCTGTGGACGGACCCTGAGACAGTCGTCTGCTCCTCTTCTATCACGATCGTTGCCAGGGTTCTGGACGTGAATGGTAACCCGCTGCCTGACGGCGCCGTGGTCAACTTCTTCTCCAACGGAGGCAGGCTGACCGCGGGGTTCGGCATCACGATCAACGGTGTCGCTGAAACAACTCTGGAGGTTGCAGCCGTGGCGCCACCAGAGATCACGATTCTTGCCACCTCCACGGTGCAGGGGGTCCTTCTGCAAAGGAACCTGACCCTGGAAGTCGAATGCGGGTCTACCAGTCCGCCGGACGATGTGTCATTTGTCATCTCGTCAAGCACGGTCGAGTGCGGCAAGACGGCATTCGTGGGTGGGACGATCATGGATGACGACGGCAGGTTGGTTGCGGACGGGGTGATGGTCAAGGTCATTGCAGCCAACGGCACCATTGAGCCTGCGGACGCGTCCACGGTCGGCGTGGCCACCGTCGGCGGTACGTTCACCGTGACTTACAAGGCACCTGCGACCGCGGGCGAGGACACCGTGACGATAGCGGTCAAGGGCCTGTTCAAGTCCACCAAGGTCACCATCGATTGCGCCGGGGTTAGCGGCGCCGCCACGGTCGCTGCTGCCGCCGCGGCCGCCGCGACAAGCGCTGCA
>CAZNHI010000243.1:0-4619 GCA_964572535.1 uncultured Dehalococcoidia bacterium | reverse complement strand
GCCTCTCTGCCTGACCTCGCGCGCATCGAAGCCTCAGGCGCCCATGCGCGACTGCGCTCCGTGCGTGTTCTCGGCGCCACTGACGTTACCAACCCACTGTGCGGGCCCCAGGGCGCTTCCGCCGTCTACGGGCCCCAGAAAGGCGCCGACGCCGCTGCGATCGCTGAGCTGGACGCGGCGCTGGCGCACTTCGCTGCCGTTATCAAGCGCGACCTCGGCATCGACGTGGCAGATCGTCCCGGCGCCGGCGCGGCGGGAGGGCTGGGAGCGGGACTGATCGCCTTCCTCGGCGCCGAGCTGATCAGCGGGGCCAGGGTGGTTGCGGACGCCGCGGGGCTGGAGGCGCGGGTCCGGCAAGCGGACGTCGTGATTACGGGCGAGGGGCGTCTGGACGCGCAGACGGCGTACGGCAAGACGCCGCAGTTCGTGGCGCAGGTCGCTGCGCAGGCCGGGCGGCCCGTCGTCTGCCTCGCAGGCCGGGTCGCTGCCGGTTACGACCTGTCCACCTCGCTGTTCAGTGAGGTCGAAGCGTTGAGCGATGGTACGGGCCTGCTACCTACACCCGCCGAAACCGCCGATCAGCTTGCCGGGGCGGCGGTTCGCGCGCTAAACCGGCTCGTCGAGCGCGGTCTGGTCGTCCAGCCAGTCGACATGTGAGTCCTCTTCTTCGAGCCGCATGCGCGCCAGTGTGCGCTGCTCCGTGATCCACACGAAGCTCAGCAGACCGATGAAGATCGCGCTCACCGCTATGGCAATGACGCCGTCACCAAACTCCCGGTCGCCGATCAGGATGCTGTAGCCCACGGCGAAGAACACTGCCAACTGCAGGGCGAACGGCAGCCAGAGCAGCCCCTGGTAGCGCTCGCTGTGCCAGGCCAGCAGCGCGTAAGCGGGCGCCAGGACGATGAGGTGCGCCCCGAGCAGTCGCTGTCCCGCCACGTCTGTGACGCCGGCGCCGAGGGCGCTGGAGCCGCTGCCCTGGAAGAAGACGAGCGCGACGCCCGCCAGCAGGCTCCAGACCGCAATCAGCGCGATCAGAATCCGGGTCAGGAGCCGGGTTGAAATCGAGGTCTCCGGCCGGGACGTTTGCAGACTCACGAGGACGCCACGGCCTGCCGTCCCTGGGCGCCCGGCATATTTACCAGGACAAGCACCAACAAGACCAGCGCCACGATCAGCGGCGCCAGAGCGGACCCGAGGCCGATGTCGTCGGCGGCGATGTGGTAGACGCCGAACAGCGCCGCCGAGCCCTGCTCCAGTGCCGCGCACCAGAGGACGAATCGCTGGCGCGCGGGGCCGCGCACCAGCGCGTAGAAGTAGAGGCCAATGGGCAACACAGCGGCGCCGCCGAAAGACGCACGCGCTCCCAGCACTCCCTGGATCTCCCCCTCTTCGAGCTTAATCAGCGGACCGCCGAAGGACAGCTCGCCGGCGAGCGCCAGCAGGTCCCAGAGGATCATCAGCAGTAACAGAAGCTGAAGGCGTCTGAGCTGAGCGGTGGACTGGCGGGATTCAAGCGTGCTCATCAGGGGTTCCGGGGGTATGGCCCCGGCTTTCAACGCAGCCTTGCGGCATTCTACCACCGCAACGCCCGAGTCTTATGCTGGCATGCTTCCGAGGCTCTGGCTATGATGCTCCCGGCATGGCAAGTGGCCTGGACACGGCCACGAGTCTAGATTCGGGCGCTTGGTCGCCGGAGGTATCGCACGTGAGCACGGCTGCAAGCAACATCAACCTCTCCCGCGAGATTCGTCTGCTTCTCCAGATCGCCCTGGCGATCTTCGTCTTCACGGTTGTAATCGGCATCCTCAACGGCACCGATCTCGTCGACTTTGAGTTCAAAGAGCTGCTGGCCCACGTCCACTCCGGGACGCTGGGTTGGATCACGCTCTGCGCCATCGCCGGCGGCATGTGGCTCTTCCAGGGCGCCCCCGATCCCTCCTGGCACGCCGGCCTGCCGCGTCTCATCGCTTACACGGCGCCTGTGCTAATCGTCATCTACGTGGCTGCCTTCTGGAGTACGACAGGCGCCTTCCGGCCGATCATGGGTACGGCAGTCGGTGTGGTGCTGCTGCTCTTCCTGGTCTGGATCGTCGCTCGCGCCAGGTACGTAACGCTCACGGTGCCGCACGTTGGCTTCCTGGCCGCGGCCGCCACCTCGGTCACGGGCGCCGTGTTCGGCATACTGCTCGGCCTGCAGCTGGCTACGGGAGACCAGTTCCTCCCGGATGATGGGGAAGATGCTCATCCCGCAACAATGGTCATCGGCTTCCTGATCCCGGTCGGCATGTCATTGGCCGAGCTCGGCTTGAGGGGCCTGCGTGGCCTGCCGCCCGCCGGACGCTTGGGCGTGGCTCAAATCGGCTTCCCGTTTGTCGGCGGCGTCCTGGTCGCGCTCGGGATCCTGGTGGATGCCACACCACTCATCGGTCTCAGCCTGCCGTTCGAGATCGCCGGCATAGTCATCTTGCTGGTCCGCCTGGGTCCTGACCTATCGAAGGCCGTGACCGGGCCCTCGCCGACAGGACGCTTCGCAGCGTTCAGCGTCAGCTTCCTCGTCGTCAACATCATTTTCTTCGTCTACCTGGTCGTGAAGTACGAAGGCGACTTCGACCTCGTTCCCGAAAACCTGCTGCTAGGCCTGGACCACATGATGTTCATCGGCGTGATCACGAACTCGGTGCTCGCGCTGGTCTACCTTGCAACACGGGCCCGCGTCGCAATCTTCTCTCAGGCTGACACCATCATCGTCGCCGCGGTCAATGGCGGCCTGATCACGTTCGCGGTCGGCCTGATTGCGGAAGTGACGGTGCTCAAGCAAATCGGCACGCCGATCATGGGCGCCGGCCTCCTCCTCGCCATCCTGACATTCACGCTGCGCTTGCGACTCTGGGAGCCGTCAGAGGATATCGAGTCGCTGGCGTCTACCTGACCGAGGTCTGCTCCAGCCCATCCTCGTCGATGCCGAAGTAGTGCGCGATCTCGTGGTACAGCGTCTTGCGCACCTCGCGGGCCAGGTCGTCTTCCTCCGGGAATTCGCGCGCCAGCGTGCCCCAGTACAGCGTGACCCGGTCCGGCAGCACGCGGTCGTAGCCGGAGGTGCGCTGGGTCAGGGGGATGCCCTCGTAGAGGCCGTAAAGGGTGGAGTTGCCCAACCCAAGGCGCCGGCGGTCTCGTGGCGATGGGGCGCGGCGGATTACGAAGTCGACGTTGTCGAGCTGGTTTGCGTACTGCTGCGGCAGATCTTCGAGCGCCTCGCGCATCAGCCGCGCCACGCGCCTGGCGGCTCCGTCGCTCACGCCGCCGCTAGGTGGCAGTGCGTTGCCAGACGGTCTGAAACCCCTCGCCGGAGATCGCGTTGCGGATCTCACGTCGTTCCAGCTGGAGCAACTCCTCCAGTACGTCGTCGCACTGCTGCTTGCAGTCCCTGAAGCCGGTGCGGCTGACGCGGTTGACGATCGCGGACCAGACGCCGGTGGAGCAGAGGGTGTTGACGTACTTCGGCCAGTAGATGGCCGTCATCTTCTCCGGCAGGGGGAAGCGCGGCCGCAGCCGTTTCAGGTTACGAAACGTCTCTTCCGATGACCCGGCGCGGTTCACGAGCTTGACCAGCGGCCCTTCGACCTCGTTGTAGCGGTTGTCGATTACCAGGCGCTTGTCCAGGAGCTGAAAGCGGATGCGGACGACCTCAGCCGTCTCGATCGTGCGCAGGATGTCGTCCAGATTCAGCGCGTAGTCGTTATCCATATGACTGCCTGTGAAGTTTACCACGCGACTTTTGGCCAGGCCGCGAGAAAGCTTTGTTACGCCCTTGTTCTCTGTGGCCCCTCTATGCAAAATGGTGCGGGCCAAGGGCTCCTGAGATTATTGCCAGTACAGACGAAAGAGAACTCGCCTTAGTTGCGAATACTTCTCGTAAGCCCATATGACCTGACCCACCCCGGTGGTGTCACAAGCCACGTGTTTGACCTGGCCCACCAGTTCGAGCGCCTGGGCCACGAAATCCTCGTTGCCGGACCCAGCGGCAACGGCCCGTTGCCCCAGAACGGCTACACCCACCACGTGGGCAACAGCATCACCTTCCTCTCACCCGGCGACTCCGCTCGCGTCAACCTCAACCCCTGGGTTCACGGCTCCGTCAAGGAGCTGCTCAAGACGCGTCAGTTCGACGTTATCCACATGCACGAGCCCTTCCTCGGCTTCATCGGCGCGTCCTTCTTGCGCTACGGTGAGGGCATCAAGGTTGGCACCTTCCACACCTGGCGCGAGGGCCCTCACCTGCCGTACATCGCGTTTTGGCCGCTGGTGAAGCACTGGAACAACTGGCTGGACGGCCGCGTCGTGGTCTCCGAAGCGGCGCGTCACACGATCGGCCGCTACATCAAGGCCGACTATCGGCTCATCCCCAATGGCGTCGACTTCAGCCGCTTCGCCTGTCCGGTGCCGCCGCCCGCGCAGTTCGCGGACGACCGCCCGACCTTGCTCTTCGTCGGCCGTATCGAAGCGCGCAAGGGCATCCCCTACCTGCTACAGGCCTACAAGCTGGTCAAGGACCGCGTTCCGGAAGCACGGCTCGTGATCGTCGGCGAAGGCGGGCTCAAGAAGGAATACCAGCAGTT
>CAZNHI010000242.1:0-4639 GCA_964572535.1 uncultured Dehalococcoidia bacterium | reverse complement strand
CAGCGTGCGCGGGATCGGCGTCGCCGACATGACCAGCAGATGCGGCGTCGGCTGGTCGGCGGCCACGGCGCGTTCCTTGAGCGCCGCGCGCTGCATCACGCCGAAGCGGTGCTGTTCGTCCACCACCGCCACGCCCAGGCGCTTGAACGACACGCCGTCTTGAATCAAAGCGTGCGTCCCCACCACGACGTCGACCTCGCCCGACGCCACGCCGTCCACGATGCCCTGCTTCAACTTCGACGCCGTCGATCCCGTAAGCAATTCGATTCGCAGCCTGCGACCGCCAACCTCCAGCCGGTCGAGCAGCGAGGTCAGCGTTTTGAAGTGCTGCTCCGCCAGGATCTCGGTCGGGGCCATGAGCGCGCCCTGGTACTGGTTCGCCACCGCCAGCACCAGCGCCGCCGCCGCCACGGCCGTCTTGCCCGAGCCGACGTCGCCCTGCAGCAGCCGCGCCATCGGCCGCGCCTGCCTCAGGTCACGCACGATTTCGCCCAGCACTCGCTCCTGCGCCCCGGTCATCGACCACGGTAGCGTCTGGCGGTACGCCTCCAGCACGCCCTCCGAGCCCATCGGCGCCGCTTTGCCGTCCTGCCAGGCCAGCCGACGCTCCAACACCGCCAGCTGCACGCACAGCAACTCCTCGAACGCCATCCGGCGGCGTGCCCGCTCGTAGTCCTCTAGCGAGTCCGGGTAGTGCATCTGGCGCAGCGCCTCGGTCAGGCCCGGCAGCTTGTGGCGTTCGCGCACCTCAGACGGCAGAGGCTCCTTGGCCTCGCCCGCGAATCGGTCGACGCACTCCTTGACGGCGCGACGCAGCACCCGTTGGCTCAGCCCCTGCGTCGATGGGTACACCGGCACCAGGCGGCCCGTGTGCGTCAGGTCCTCTTCGCCAACCCGCTCCCACTCCGGGTTCTCCATCGCCTTGCTGCCGCCGTAGATGCCCACCTTGCCCGCCAGCACGATGCGGTCGTTGACCTTGAACTGCGCCGCCAGGTACGGCTGGTTGAACCACACCACGCGCATCGTCCCCGTCTCGTCGCCGACCATCGCCTGCGTACCGGGCCGGCGTCCCAGCCGCACCACCGCCGCGCTCCAGATGCTCACCAGCACCGTCTGATGCTCCTCCGGCGCCAGCTCCGAGATCGTGCGCACGTTGGCGTAGTCGTTATGCCGGTTCGGGAACAGGTAGAGCAGGTCGCGCACGGTCTGCACACCCAGCTTCGCCAGCCGCGCCTGCATCGCGCCCTTCACGCCCTTGACCGCCGTCACATCGGCGTCCAGCGGGTCGGTTGGCGCCGCCTTGGCGTTGTCTGCCCGCCCCAAGGCTCCCGCCGCGTGAGCCCCCGTCCCGGTCACCTGACCATCCGCCTTAGAACCCGTTCGTCCTGAGCTTGTCGAAGGGCGCGAGGCTTGACCAGCCCCCGTCTTCGCCGTGGCCCTTCCCTGACCAGGCTTGGCCGCCAGCACTCCCCGCAGCCACTTCTCCCGCAGCGCCGGCTGCAGCTCCCGGTACGTCTTCCCCGGCGCTGCCGCGCCCGCGATCATCCCCCCGACGCCCTTGTCTTTTCCTGCGATCTCCAGGAACCGTTCGATGCCGCCGATCACTGCCCCGTCGTCGCAGCCGCGGCGCAGCTCCAGCTCGATAACCTTGCGAAATCGGATAACCGCCTCGCTCTCAGGCCGAGAGCCGGCTGCTTGTCCTGAGCCTGTCGAAGGGCGTCGGGCGGGGCCCCGATATGCGACGCGATTCACTTGAGCCTCTGGGCGCCAGCATAGCGCATCCGTTCGCAACTATCAGCCCTCTGCCGCGCCATTGCGAGCCAGAGGGCGCCGGCCCGAGGCGCGGCAGTCTCGGACACCACGCGCAGTTAGTACAACCGGCGCCGCGTCGTCAGGCCCGTTCGTGCTGAACCGGGTCGAAGCACGCGAGCCTCGACCTGCGCCCGGGGCTCAACCCGCCGCCCTTGTCCCACACACCCCACCTTTGTTACCCTACGACGGCTATGGCAACCAAATGCGAAGTCTGCGGCAAAGGCACCACGTTCGGCCGGAACATCCGTCACCACCACACCGGTCGCTGGCAGCGCAAGGCGCCGCGCACCAACCGCACCTTCGAGGCCAACGTCCACATCAAGACGCTGACCATCAAGGGCGTCACCAAGCGCTACCACATCTGTACCCGCTGCATCCGCACCACGGCTAAAGCCAGCTAACCCGGACGCAGCCACCCACTCGATGCCGCGGCTTCAACCCGCGGCCTTTTGTTTCCTGTACGATCGCGCCGGACCAAATGGAGCAGCAAGAACAAACGGAGCACTTCCCGTGACCTTGCTTCAGTAGAACCTGTTCCCTGTGTTCCTCATTGTTCCCTGTGTTCCTCGCGACGACAGGAGCGACCACATGCCCCCACCAGCCATCAGACGCGTAGTCACCGGCCACAACGCCGCGGGCCTCGCCATCGTCGCGCTCGATGAAGTAGTGCAGGGCGCCGTCGTAACTCAGGTCTGGGGCACCGACCAGCCTCGATCCGACAACGTCAACGACTGGGCTTACGGCAGCTCACAGCCCGGCCCCACCATCCCCGGCGGCAGCGCCCTGCGCTTCGTCGACATCAACCCCGGCTATCGCTCCGCCATGCACCGCACCAGCACCATCGACTACGTCTTCATCCTCGACGGTGAGCTGGAGATGGAGCTCGACGGCGGCGACTGGGTCCAGCTCAAGGCCGGCGACATCGTCATCCAGCGCGGCACCAACCACGCCTGGGAAAACAAAGGCGCCCGCATCTGCCGCCTCGCCTCCGTCCTCATCACCGCCGAGCCCGTCGTCATCAACGGCAAGCCCCTCGAAGCCACCCTGCGCTAAACGCGGCGGGCCGCCCATACCCATTGCGAGCCAGAGGGCGTCAAGCCCGAGGCGCGGCAATCTCGGGCCCCACGCTCGCATCCCCTTGGTCCCCGAAACTCCGCACCCATGCCCAGATCTGCTGCTCCCCTCTCCGTCGACGGAGAGGGGCCGGGGGTGAGGTCGCCCACCCTCCTGCGTCTGCGATATGATTCGTGCATGCTCCCCAAGACCAGACGAAGAAGCGAGGGTGGGGCCACGTCAGGGTGGTCAAAAGTCCTGCCCTCCCTTTTCCCGCTCCTGCCTCAGAATCACAGAGCCCACGACGTACTCCTCGCCGTCTTAGTGGTAATCGCCCTCATGGCGGCGGCTTGCTCTGAGGAGACCAATGCCAAACGAGAACTGACGATGTCGGACGAGCTTGGGACGTGTGAGCAATTCCTCACAGCGACCTATCTACCCGTTGGCTTCCAAAAGGATAACGAGATTCTCAGAACCGACGCATCTGGAGTAACCAGTCTGTCCGTCTCCTATCAAGTCGACGCGTCGGACAGGCGAACTCTATGGATTCAACAGCAATGTCTGCCTGGGGGTAATCTGCCCGCCCAACTGAAAACCAACAACCCGGTCTCCGTCGGACCTAATCAGGGGTACAGGGCGACGAACAATGCTGGGAACAAACACTCAATAAACTGGGCCCACGGCGACCTCATAGTGACTGTGACAGGTACGGACATCTCCTTCGATGAGGTCCTGCAGGTTGCAGCGTCTATGCAATAGCCTTTGGAAACACCTGTGGGATTCGAAGTAGACCTCTAGCCCAGCGCCCGCCGCAGCGCCGCGACGTTCTCCGCTACCGACCCGTTGTCGTTGTAGACGAAGCTCCCCGCCACCAGCACGTCCGCGCCCGCCGCCGCGCAGCGAGGGCCCGTCGTCAGATTGATCCCGCCATCGACCTCAATCTGCACGCTGAGGCCGCGTCGAGTGATCTCACCCTTGAGACGCGCCACCTTCTGCACGGTACCCTCGTTGAACGGCTGCCCGCCCCAGCCCGGCTGCACCGCCATCAGCATCACCTGGTCGACGTCTGCCAGCACCCCGTCTATCGACTCCAGTGGCGTCCCGGGGTTTACCGAAACGCCGGCCTGCGCGCCGAGTCGCCGGATCTCAGCCAGCACGGAGCGCAGGTCCTCGCACGCCTCGACGTGTACGTTGAGGATGTCGCCACCCGCCTCGCGAAACGCCGCGATCTGCTTCTCCGGCGTCTCGATCATCAGGTGGATGTCCAGCGTCACGTCCACCGCCCTGCGCACTGCCGCCACCAGCGCCGGCCCGAAGCTAATCACCGGCACGAAGTGCCCGTCCATCACGTCCAGGTGCAGGTACTCGACACCCGCGGCCGCCGCCTCGCGCACCTGATCGGCGATGCGCCCGAAGTCGGCGGTGAGGATGGACGGGGCGATCTTTACCGGCACGCAGCCCTCCCAGACTCAGACAGGCGCTCGCGACCATCTCACGAGGCACGAACTTTCGTCGATAACCATTGTGACAGGTCTGTCGCAAGGCGCGACGCGTCAGGAGCAACTCGTGGCAATCAGGCTGGAGACAATCGTCCTCGGGATCGGCCTCGCCATCATGGCGGGCATGATCTTCGCATTCGCCTCGATGGCCGACGGTGTCAACCACGACCCCTCGACCATAGTCAGAGACGCCCCAAAGCCCGCAAACGCGCCCGACCTCAACGTCGACCCGTACGCCGCTATGACGCCCGAAGCTGAAGCCTCGCCGCCCGCCG
>CAZNHI010000241.1:0-4639 GCA_964572535.1 uncultured Dehalococcoidia bacterium | reverse complement strand
AGGTTCGGCCGCAGCGCGGTCGGTGTCAACGCGCCCTGCATCGCCGTTATCGCCCGCATCTGCGCCTCAATCTCTGGATCCAGCGTCAAACGCGCGTCATCGCCCAGTAGCGAGGCCCGGCGCCGCCCGCCGCCGAACGGACCGTCGCGCTGAATTCGCGAAGTCACCAGGCGCGCGACGCCGGCGTTCCCCAACGACCGCTGCAGCCGTTGCACCTCGCCGCGCGACACCGGCCCATCCGGCGCAGGCAGATGCGCCGCCTGTTCCTGAGGCATCGCCTCCTCGAACTCTCGGCGCCCCACCGCGCGAGTGGACTTGCCCTGTCGTTGTCTGCGTGGAGGCACGCACCCTCCCCGGCCCGGGCGATTGTGCCCCGGTCGTGAGCGTATCTTGACCGCGCGGCATTGAAACCCGATTGACGAATGATTGAGCCCCACGGCGCGCCCGGTGGTTGCGGGTCTAGCGTGGCTTCAAGCCGGCCATCGCCGCGAACGCCCGCAGCTCCCCCGGTATCTCCGGCCCCGCCGGCTGATACGTCACTTCGGTCACCCCGCGTGACTCCATCTCGGCCAAACGCGCCTGCCACGCCTCGACGCTCGCGGCGATTCCCGCGCGCGCCAGGAACTCGCCCGTCACGAAGCGCTTGTCGATCTCGTTCATCGTCACCAGGTGACCTTCGTGGACCGTTAGGTGGCGCCTCTCAGACTCGATGGCGTCGATCAGCGCCGCGTACTCGTCGCCACGCGGTAGCTGCGACGCGCTGCCGCGCTCGTAGGCAGCGTGGTAGGCGATTGCGCCGGCGTGCCCAGCCGCATCCATGACGCGCTGCGAGTCCGGCGACTCCCCGGACTCCAGCACCGTGCCCGTCGCCGTCTGGATGATCCAACGTAGCTTGCCGGGCTCCAGCGGCCCCATGGCGCCCGTCAGGATGACGCCATCCGCCACCTCCTCGGCTACCACCAGACCCTTCGGCCCGCCGATCGCCACCAGCAGCGGCACGTCGATTGGCCGCGGCGGCGCGAAGCCCTCAAGGTGCAACATCTTCAGCACGGTTCCGTCCCACTCGACCTCGTCGCCTCGCAGCAGCGACCGCAGCGCCGCCACGTAGGCCCTCACCGTCTTCCAGGAGTGCGGCCTCTGCCCCAGCGCCAGCCGTCCTGTGAACCCGGAGCCGATGGCCACAGCCACCCGCCCGGGCGCCAGCGCCGCCAGCGTGGCGATCGCGGCGGCGTTGGTCATTACGTGGCGCAGGTGTGGCACCAGCACCGCCGGCCCCAGACCGATGACGCTGGTTCGCTCCGCGGCCAACGCCAACGTCATCCAGACGTCCGGATACAGCGGCGGCGAGTCGTAGCACCACGCACGCCTGTAGCCCAGGCGCTCCGCCTCCGCGATCTGCGCCGGCGTGTCGAGGCTCGTGGCGAAGGCGGCTGAGATGTCCATTGCGGCGGCAGTATAACCCCGTCTGGCCAACGGTTGTGTCGTCGTAGGGGCGAGGCATGCCTCGCCCCTACGACGACTACGAACCGCGGTCCCATGACAGACGCGGCCTGTCGGTCTAAGCTTGCCTGCACCGGCGAGGAGGTTAGCCTTGGAGCACGTGCGTCCGGTCGATTTCGCGGCCTTCAAGCCAACCGCGTTTCACAGCCAGTTCATCGCCGACCGCACCAGCGGCGTCGAGAGCGCCATGTTGATCTGCACCCGCGTGCCGCCCGCTTCCGGCACATCGATTGGAATGCACGTCCATGTCTCAGATCAGTTTTACTACATCCTGCGCGGCCGCATGCACGTCCAGATTGGCGCCTTCGAGTACACCGCGCAGCCCGGCAGCCTGGTCTTCATTCCAGCCGGCGCGCCGCACTGGAACTGGAACGCCGGCGACGAGGACGAGGTCCACGCGGAGCTGATCGTACCGGCGCCGCTGCCCGGCCACCCCGCCGCCTACGCCGTGCAGGTGCCCTCGCTGACTTCCTCACCCGCCGAGGACCCCTTCTACGTCCGGCCACTGGACGAATCGCTCTTCGACCCCGACCGCTTCTCAGCCATCGCGCTCGCGGACCGCACGACCGGCTCACGCAGCTGCCGGGTCAATGTCGTGCAGGTGCCTCCCGGCAAAGGGACTCCCCTTCACCTGCACACCTTCGATCAGTTCTACTTCATCCTCAGTGGCACGATGCAGCTCCAGATCGGCCTAGAGAAGTACACGGCCGGCCCCAACACGTACGTTGTGCTGCCGGCCGGTGTGCCGCATCGCAACTGGAACGACGGCCCGGACATGGAGCGCCATCTGGCGCTGCTGGTGCCGGAGATGCTGCCCGCGCCTGAGGCCGACCCGCTCGTCTTTCTGCCCTAAGCCACCTGGTAGCGCTTGATCGCGTCCTTATCGAAGGCCAGGCCGAAGCCCGGCTTGTCCGGCACAACGATCTGCCCGTCTTCGATCTTCGGCATCTCCTCGTAGAACCGCGTGGTCCAGGGCATGTACTCCACCGTCAGGCCGTTGGGGATTCCGGCGATCAGCTGACACTGAAACTCGGGCACCAGGTGGCTCACCACCGGCAGGTCAAACGCCTCCGCCATCCCCGCGACCTTTACGAACTGCGTGACACCTCCCACCCGCAACAGGTCGACCATCACGATGTCGATCGAGCGGTTCTCCAGCAGCTGACGGAACGGCGTGATGCCGTAGACGTACTCACCCGCCGCGATCGGCGTCGTCAGGGCGTCGGCGACCCGCGCGAGGCCCTGGTAATCGTCGTGCGCCACCACGTCTTCCAGCCAGAACAGGTGGTACGGCTCGATGCGCCGCCCGATCTCGATCGCCTGGTTCACGTTCCACAGCTGGTTGATGTCGCACATCAGGTCGATGTCTTCACCGATGCCCTCGCGCATCACCCGGATGCGCTCCACAGCCGCCGCGACGGTCGGCTCTGCGCCGAGCTGCGTCTTCATCTGCTTGAAACCCATACTCACCAGCCGTGGCCCGGCCTTGGCCAGGTAGTCGAGCGGGTGCTGGCGCAGCAGCGCGCCGCTGGCGTAGGTCGGCGCGCGGTCGCGGTAGCCACCCACCAGCTTCGACACGGACTGCCCCAACGCCTTGCCCTTGATGTCCCACAGCGCGATATCCAGCGGTGAAAGCGCCAGCGTGAAGATGCCGCCCGGCCCCGAACCCCCGGAGGCGCGGCGCAGCTTGCCGGCGATTGCTTCCGAACGCATTGGGTCCTCACCGATGATCAGCTCCCCCAGCGCGTCGACCGCGGCACGCAGCGCTGTGGTCAGCGCCCCGCCGAAGAACGTCAGGCCGATGCCCTGCACGCCGTCGTCGGTCTCAACCTCGACCGACACAAACTCGCGTGTCGTCGTCGGCTCCGGCAGCCCGACGACCAGGGGGTTGTCGGCGGGCGTCTGCAGAATGCGCGTCGTTACCCGGCTGACTCTCATCTCGTCTCCTGGCGTGGCTCCGGCCGGTAGGCCTCCATGCTGTCGGGGTTCCACTCCTCCCAACGTCGCTCGGCGAAGTACCACAGCCCGTCCAGCTTCACGAACACGTCGCGGTAGAAGCCCTGCAGGCGCGAATCCACGGAGCCGTCGCGATTGCGGAACATGATCATGCTGTAACAGCTCACCTTGCAGCGGTTGCCATCGCCGGCTTCGAACATGATCTGTGTGTTGTGGTGCCGGAAACCCGCCCAGGAGTCGACGCTCGTCAGACCCTTGATGTACGCGGAGATCGTCTCCCTGCCCTTGTACTCCTCGCCCGCGATTTCGACGACACCATCCGGCGCGAACAGCGCCGCGTAGCCCTCGTAGTCCGCCGTGTCCAGCGCCCGCGAATAGCGGCCCAGCACGTCGTAGATCGCGAACTTGTCGTCTGCACTCAGGGTTGCTGCCATGTCTGTCCCGTCCTAGCGCACTGGTGGCTCAAAGCGCCCGATGCCCAGCGCCTGCTGCACGTTCCACTCGTAGATCTCGCTCACGTCGCGCAGCCCGCCCGTCACCCATGGGTGGCCCTGCACCAGCTTCGACGCCTCGTCCTTGCTGTCAGCCCGGAGCACCCAGATGCCCACGCCCTCCGTGGTCGGGCCGCTGAACAGAACTCGTCCGGCGTTGTGCTGCTCCTTCATCCAGTCCAGGTTCTCGTGCTCGCGCCCGCGAATCGCCTCGCGCGGGCCAATCGATTTGCTCATCACCACGTACCACACAAACAGCCTCCCGCGCCGTCTAGGTTTCTTTGATTGCATCTCGCAGAAAACGCAGGCTCAACGTCGTGAACGCGACCATGTTCGCCTCTCGGTCGGCAATTCCTGTCTCGAAGACCTGCGTCCGGCTCACTGGCCCCGCTACGCCGATCGTCGTCTTGCCGGGCGGGGCGCCGGAGCGTCCCGACGTCGGTCCCGCCAGTCCCGATTCCGCGATGCACCACGTCGAGCCCAGGCGCCCTCGCATCGATTCCGCCAGTTCGGCGATCATCTCCGGCGTCGTGCCCTGGTAGTTGGCGTAGCGCGCCGGGTCGACGCCGGCGACCACGCTGCGCGAGTTCAGCGTGTAGACGACGCCGCCGCCGGCGTAGTAACGCGACGCGCCCGGCACCCAGAGCAGCGCCGCCGAGATCAGCCCGCCCGCCGTCGCCTCCGCGACCGCC
>CAZNHI010000240.1:0-4706 GCA_964572535.1 uncultured Dehalococcoidia bacterium | reverse complement strand
TTCGGCAGCTCCGACCACGCGATCGGCGTCGACACGCCCGCCCAGGGGGTCGGCCGCGGCGAGTACTGCGCCGCCAGCGTCTTGCCGCGCGTGTTCTGGTTCGCGTCGAAGAACACCTTGCCCTGGCGCTTCGTCGTGTCCCACTCCAGGGTCACGTCCTTCGGGTGCAGCTGCACCAGGAAGCGCCCCAGCGTCTGCGTCGCCACCCTGATCTCGTCGTAGTCGTAGTGGCGCAGCACCGGCACGTACACGTGCAGCCCCGTCTTGCCGCTCGTCTTGATCAAAGACGACAGCCTCAGCTGGTCCAGCAGCTCCTTCAGCCACAGCGCCACCTCCACTGTCTTCTCCCAGCCGCGCTTGTTGTACTCCGGCTCCTCGCCCTTGCCCTCGCTGCCGGAGTAGATGTACGGGTCCAGGTCGAACACCACGAAGTCCGGGTAGTTCAGCGACGACTCGTCCAGCGTCTTCGCAGACGTCGCGAAGTCCAGCCCCTTGCTCTGCGAGTCCGGCTCCGGGTCCACCCGCGACATCCAGGCGTGCAGCTCCAGGTCCGCCAGCTGACCCAGCCAGAGCAGCGTCGCCAGGTTGTTGCACAGGATGTACTCGTCTGACTTCTTGTTGCTCTCCGACCAGATCCTCGCCGTCTCCACGAAGCCCGGCAGCGGCTGCTCGTAGTGCTTCTGGTAGAACGGCTTCGCCAGCACGCCGTTGGGGTAGCGCGTCAGCGTCAGCGGCCGATCCCTGAGGTGGGGCAGCAGCACACTCGCTAACTTGACATAATACCGAATCAGATCGCGCTTGGCCAGCGCCTGCGTCCCCCCAAACGGCGGCCAGAACTCCTTGTCCAGGTTCGTCAGCTTGACCTGATCGCCACCAACCTCCAGCGTGAAGTTGGCCTTCGAGCTCTCCAGCTGCGCCAGCAGCCCCTCGACCAGCGACTCAGCGCCGTCGCCCGCCCCCTCGATCACCGAAACGCCCGCCTGCAGCGCCTTCGACGCCGTCTCCGGCGTCTCCCGGCGCACGTTACGCGGCTCGATGTCGTCGCGCACGCCCAGGAATACCGGCGCCCGCAGCCGGCCGTCCTGCGTCCACTCCGCGAACTTCACCTCGATCACCAGCTCCGGCCGCGCGAACCGCACGCCCTCAACCGGGTCAGCAAACGGCGATGTCTCGACTTCCAGCTTCGCCAGCGCCTTGCGCACACCCGCAAGCTCGGCGTCGTCGAAGCCGGACCCCACGTTGCCCGCGTAGCGCAGCTTGCCGTCGTCACCCCAATAACCAATCGCCAGCGCGCCGAACGTGCTCTTCCTGCCGCCCTCGCCCGGCGTATAGCCGCCAACCACGAACTCCTGCTGCGCCACGCTCTTGACCTTGAGCCACGCCTTGGAGCGCACGCCCGGCTCGTAACGAGAGTCTGCGCGCTTACCCACCACGCCCTCGAATCCCAGCGCCGTCGCGCCTTCGTTCACGTCGTGCCCATCCCCCTCGATCGAGCTCAACAGGCGCAGGTTGTCGAATACCTGCACGCGGGATGTCAGCAGCGCCTTGCGTTCGCGTAGCGGCACGGCCTTGAGGTCGTAGCCGTCCAGGTACAGCACGTCGAACAGGAACAGCACCACCGGGTTCTCCGCGTCCACGCGCGTGTTGTCGCCGCGCAGCAGGTTGATCCGCGGCTGCAGCAGCTGGAATCGCGGCACCCCGTCCGCGTCCAGCGCGCAGATCTCGCCGTCCAGCACCATCGACTGCGCCGGCTGCCGCTTCAGCGCTTCGACCAGACCCGGGTACTGCTTGGTCACGTCGACGCCACGCCGGCTGCGCAGCTCCACCTTGCCCTCATTCACGAAGGCCAGCGCCCGGATCCCGTCCAGCTTCGGCTCCCACAGCCAGCCCGCCCGCTCGAACGGCTTGTCGACCAGGCTCGCCAGCATCGGGCGCTCCTTCTTCGCGTCCGGGAACGGCGCCACCCTGGCGTTCGCGTGCACCTCCATGCTGGTCGCCGCCGCGTTCGGCAGCCGGCCCTCTTTCAGGTCCTGGATCGTCAGCCCGCAGCGCACCGAGCGGTCTTCGTCCAGGACCTCGCGCTCGGACGCGTGCTCGTCACGATGCTTGATCATCAGCCAGCTGTTCTTTTCATACTTCGTCTTGATCAGCGTGAACGACCCGCGCAGCTTCTTACCCTGCAGCGTGAACGAAAGCTTCCCCCGCTCGATGCCCTCCAGCATCCGCCGCGAGCCCTCTGCCTTATCGTCCCAGGAGTAGTCGCCGTCTTCGTCCGGCGTGTAGATGCCCTCGTCCCAGACGATCACCTGCCCGCCGCCGTACTCGCCCTTCGGGATCACCCCCTCGAAGGTGCGGTACTCATAAGGATGGTCCTCGGTCATCACCGCCATGCGCTTGACCTTCGGGTCCAGCGATGGCCCCTTGGGCAGCGGCCACGACTTCAGCACGCCTTCTACTTCCAGGCGGAAGTCCCAGTGCATGCGACGCGCCGCGTGCTGCTGCACCACAAACACTAGGTTGCGTTGCGACGCATCGGGGTCGCCTGGCGGCGGCTCCGGCGTCTTATTGAAGTCGCGTTTGCGCTTGTACTCGTCCAGCTTCGGCACGACATAAATCCTAAGTCGCGCCCACCACGAAGTAAAACCGGGTTAACCGCACCCCACGTCTCGCCTGAGCTATGCTGAGACCGCGATGCAGCTCGTCGTGACCGTGCTGATATTTCTGGTGTTCTTGGCAGTGGCAGTCTGGATAGTCGTCTGGATCAACCGTCGCCTCAGTATTCCACCGATTGGATCCGGCATGAGTGCGTCCATATTTGCCGTCTCAATCCGCGTCTTCGTCTCCTGCATTGCCATCGTGGCCGTGACGATGCCTTTGTTGGCAGCGCTCGAAGTCCTGTCTGCGATCCTCGACTAGCGATTAGAGCAGCGCCGGATACGTGACCAGCCTGCCCTCCACCCGCGCCCCCGGCGTCAGCTCGTGTTCGCGCTCCTTGCCGCCGAACAGGTGCACCACCCGCAGCCCTCGCGCTACCAGCGCGTCCGCGATCAGCGTCCGGTGACAGTGCCACGGCGCCGACTCCGCGCACATGATTGCGGTGGGTCCCTCGTTGGCTCCCACGATCAGCTCTCGCAGCGCCGACTCGAACGGCAGCGTCGCCATGAAGTCGGCGAAGCCGCGAAACCCCTCGTCCGTCAGCCCTAGGTTCGTGGAGTCCTCGCGCGGCGTGCGGCGTCCGCCCAGCGAAGGCATGTGTCCGTACTCGATGCCCCCGTCACGCAGCGTCGCCGCCAGCCGGTCTCGGTTGAACTGCGGGTTGCGTCGCGATTGCGGCACCAGCCGCACGTCGACCAGCCGCTGCACGTCTGCGCTACGCAGGGCGTCCACTAGCACCTCCACCTTCACGTTGGAGTGCCCCACCGTCCAGATCGTCCCGCCCGTCGTCACAACTTGAGATTACAGCACTAGCGAGATTACAGCCCGCCCAGCACAGTCCCGGCCTCTGTACGTCGCCCTCGAATGCGCTGAACTCCCCTCTCCGTCGACGGAGAGGGGCCGGGGGTGAGGTCACCAACGCCTCATGCGCCCCTTTAGCGGGGGCTTTGGGGGCAGGAGCCCCCATCTTTCAGTACAGGGGTTAGGGTGAGGGCCAAGCCCCCGTCACGTAGGAAACGCGGAAGTTAAGCCACACCCTCGGATGCCCGAGGGTTCAGCCTCAGGTGCAGCTGTGCAGCCGGCCTATCGCGGCCCAACGCCTCATGCGCCCCTTTAGCGGGGGCTTTGGGGGCAGGAGCCCCCATCTTTCAGTACAGGGGTTAGGGTGAGGGCCAAGCCCCCGTAATCACACCAGGCGCTCGTCTGGCAAGACGTCCCGATGCCCCGGGGTTCAGCGTCATCCAACGCCCCGGCCCGTACCTATATAGCCCGCAGCTCTTTCGCCCGCGCCATGAACAGCAGCGCCATCACACACACCATGGACCCAAGCACGAACACCGCCGTGGGCGCGCTCGTGAACTCAGCCAGCGCGCCGCCCATCAAGCCGCCGAACGGCATCATCCCCTGGCTCAGCATATAGATGCCCATCACGCGGCCGCGCAGCTCGTCCGGCACTGTCAGCTGCAGGATCGTCTGGTTCGTCGTCAGGTAGATCATCTGTGACGCGCCGGTCACCGCCAGGATCACCAGCGACAACTCGAACGAACGCGACAGCGCGAACGCCATCAGGCTCGCGCCCAGCACGAAGATCGAGACCAGCACCACCATGCCGCGGCGCTTGACGTTGCTCAGACTCGCCAGTCCCAACGTCCCCAGCACCGCGCCCACGCCGATTGCTGAGCCCATCAAGCCGAAGCCGCCCGAGCCGCGGCCCAGCACGTCTGCAGCGAAAATCGGCATCAGCGCCATGTACGGAAACGCCAGGATCGTCGGCACGAACGCCAGGATCAGCTGCGTGCGCAGCGTCTTGTGCGTCCACACGTACTTCATGCCCTCGCTCAGGTTCTCCCGGACTGAAACCGTATTCGCCCGGCTCGCCGTCGGGATAACCATCGGTAACACCATCAGCAACACGCCCACGTAGGCCAGCGTCTGCAGACCAAAGTTCTCCCAGGCCCCCAGCAGCCCCAGGATCACGCCCGCCAGCGCCGGTCCCAGGATGCGTGTGATGTTGAACCCCGCCGAGTTCAGCGCCAGCGCGTTCATGATGT
>CAZNHI010000239.1:0-4708 GCA_964572535.1 uncultured Dehalococcoidia bacterium | reverse complement strand
GACTGCGTGGTACTGGGCCTCCGTGCGGGCGGAGGTGAGGCCGGCGACGTGGACGACGGCATCGACGCCCTCGACGGCGCGGGCGAGAGAGGCGGCGTCGCGAATGTCGCCGTCAGCGCGTTCGTAGGTGATGTCTTCGAGGTAGGCGAGAGGGCTGGTGGGGCGCAGGAGGAGGCGAAGGTCGACGCCGTCGCGGGAGGAGAGGCGCTCGGCGACGTGGGAGCCGACGAAGCCGCTGGCGCCGGTGACGAGGAGTTTCACACAGGGGAGGATAACGGGTTGCCAGGGGATGGGTAAGCCGATGGCTCGGGGTTAGAGGGGCTTTTCGTAGAGGCGGTAGCGCTTGTAAACGTAGGCGCCCCAGTAGGGCATGATCGCGTTGAGGCGGGCGTTGTTCTCCAGGACCCAGGATTCTTCGCACCACTGGTAGCGGCCACTGCGGGCGGCAGTGGAGAGCTCGTCCAGGAGGAGGAAGGGTAGGCCGTGCAGCTGCCGGGTGCGGAACTTCTTCTTGACGCCGAAGAGCATGAGGCGGCCGGAAGCGACGCGGCGCAGCTTGAGCCGCCAGATGAGTTTGAGCGCCTTGATCGGGTCAATGAAGCCCCGGAAGTCGCGGATGGCCTCGTAGAGGTTGGGCAGGGCGACGGCCATGCCGGCGGGCTCGCCGTCCATCTCGGCGATGAGGACGACGCGCTTGTCGGCGATCAGGCGCAGGTCTGAGACGAGCTTGGCGGCTTCGCTACGGGTGACGCGGACGTAGCCCCAGTTTTCGCTCCAGGTGTCGTTGTAGATGTCGAGGAGGGTGTCTACCTCCTGGCGCAGCTCGCCCATGCGGATGGTGCGGATGGTGAGACCGGGGACGGCGCGAGTCCTGGCCACAGCTTCGGCTATGCGGGCCGGGGCGGGCTGGATGTCCCAGCGATAGGCCAGCAGATCCATGGCTTTGGCGTAGCCTTGCGCCTCGATCAGGGGGCCGTAGTAGGGCAGGGCCTGGGGCATGGCGATCATGGCGGGCTCGTCGAAGCCTGCGACCTGGAGGCCGGCCTCTTCGTTCATGCTGAAGCTGAGGGGGCCACGGGCGCGATCCAGGCCTCGCTCGCGCAGCCAGGCTTCGGCGGCGTCGAGGAGGGCAGCGGCGACGGCGGGGTCGTCTTCAGATTCGAAGAAGCCGAAGAAGCCGGTGCGCTCGCCGTGCTGGATGTTGTGGTCGCGGTCGATCGAGGCGCTGATGCGGCCTACCGGGACGCCAGCGCGGGTGGCGAGGAAGAGCTGGGCGTCGCCATGCTCGAAGAAGGGGTTCTTCTTGGGGTCGATGACCTCGCGCTGGAGCATGAGCAGGTTGGGCACCCAGGCCTTGTGGTCCTTGTAGAGGCGCCAGGGCAGGCGCAGGAAGGCTTCGCGGTCGGACCTGGTGGCGACGGGGGTGACGCTGAGGGTCATGGTGTATTGAAGATGGGGGACACCCCCAAACCCCCGCTAAAGGGGCGCATCAGGCCGTCTTGCCGAGATGGAGGATGGGGGTTCTGCCGCCACGCCCCAGCCAGGGCGCGACCGCCTTGAGTGTGCCGCGATGACGCGGGGCGACCTCTCCCCCGGTCTGTTCTAGTTGGAAGCTGGGCTGACGACGCCCCCTCTCCACGCCGTGGAGAGGGGAAGCTGGATACCACGTTAGGCTACGAATGACCCACGTACGGGCGGTCGCGGCGCGCAGGGACATCCGGTAGCTTAGTTGGCGGTTGTGGCGGGCTTGTCGGAGATGATGCCGTGGCGGCGGCCGAGCTCGGCCATGAGCTCAACGGCGTGCTTGAGCTGCTCCGGCGTGTGGGTGGCCATGCAGCTGGTGCGCAGGATGGCGGCGCCACGCGGCACGGCGGGCAGGATGACGGCGTTGGTGTAGACGCCGTTGGCGAGCAGCTCTTTCCAGAAGCCGACCATCTTGCGCTCATCGCCGACGACGATGGGGACGATGGGGGTGACGGTGTCGCCGATGTCGAAGCCGGCGTCGCGCAGGCCATCGCGGTAGAGCGTGGCGTTGCTGGTGAGGCGGTCGACGAGCTCAGGCTCCTCCATCAGCACCTCGAGGGCGGTGGTGGCGGCGGCGACGGAGGCGGGCGGCAGGCTGGCGCTGAACAGGCCGGGCCGGCCGAAGTGCTGAACCCATTCGATGACGTCGGTGTCGCCACAAACGAAGCCGCCGATCGAGGCGAGGGACTTGGAGAAGGTGCCGACGATGAGGTCGACGTCTTTCTCGACGCCGAAGTGGTGGCCGGTGCCGCGGCCACCGCGCCCGAGGACGCCGACGCCGTGCGCGTCATCGACGATGAGGCGGGCGGTGTAGCGCTTGCAGACCTCGATCATCTGCGGCAAGGGGGCGAGATCGCCGCCCATGCTGTAAACGCCATCGACGACGACCATGGCGGCCTTTTCCTGGGTAGCCTTGGCGAGGATCTGCTCCAGGGACTCCATGTCGTTGTGGAGGAAGCGGAACATTTCGCCGTCGCCCAGCTTGCAGCCGTCGTAGATGCTGGCGTGGGCGGCCTTGTCGATGACGACGGCTGTGTTGCGGGTGGAGAGGGCGGAGATGGTGCCGAGGTTGGCCTGGTAGCCGGTGGTGAAGGTGAGGCAGGCTTCCTTCTCGAAGAACTCGGCGAGCAGCTCTTCCAGGCGTTCGTGGAGCTTCGTGCTGCCGTTGAGGAGCCGAGAGCCGGTCATGGAGGTGCCGTAGCGCTCGACGGCGTCGCGGGCGGCTCTGACGACGCGAGGGTGGCGCGTGAGGCCGAGGTAGTTGTTGGAGCCGAGCATGAGGACGCGCTTGCCATCGATGATGGCTTCGGGGCCTTCGTTGCTCTCGAGGGCTTTGAAGAAGGGGTAGATGTTCCAGGCCTTCGCCAGCTTGACGAGGTCGAAGGCGCGGGTCTTCTGGAAGACGTCGCGGCTGGCCGGGTCGTCATAGAGATCGGCTGAGAGGGCGTCTATGTTGACGGACTCAGGCAGCGATTCGTCGATGAGGGGTTTGGTCTCTGAAGCCAGATTACAGTCCTTTCCCGGTCCTGGCGGGTCCTTCCAGCAAAGGGCCTTGGTCCGGCTTAACCGTGAGAGCCACCTAGCATGTACCACGCGTGTTAACGCGTTGTCAACGCCGGAACGAAGCTGAGACGAGGCTGTTAACGGCCTCGGTCAAGGTAGCGCAGGTAGTTTGTGGTGAGCCAGAGGCCGCCGGCCAGGAGGGCGAGGTTGAAGACGGCTATGAGCTTGCTATCGCCGAGGTAGAGGGTGCCGACGAGCACGGCCATGAGCAGGCCCATCATGACGAAGAGGCGCCGCACCATGATCTCCATTTCGTAGGAGCCGCTGCCGGCGAACTTCACGAGTAGGAACCAGAGGCCGACGTAGGCCATGACGATGGAGGCGATCATTCCCTCCGCGTTTTGCTGGGAGTAAGCGGCGGTGAAGGCGCTGAAGACGCCGAAGGGGAAGAGGAAGAGGCCGAGGATGAGGCAGGCCTTTTCCGGCAGGAACATCGACACGCTGCGGGGCGCGAAGTGGACAAGATTCCACGCGACGAGTGAGAAGGCGAAAACGAGGCCGGCGATGATCGGGTAGATCACGAGAGCAATCCTTGTCTCAGCAATGAACGAAAAGGCCCCGCCTATCCTGCGCGGCCCTTATGTACTCAAACACGAGAATAGTCGATTCCTTACATGGGGAAGTGCAGAGGCATAGGGCATAAGGCAGGGCCGGGCGGCCCCAAATGATGATAAAGTGAACAGTATCAGATGACGGAAACCCTGGTACCCAGCGCCGCGGACCTGGTTAGCCGCGCGGGCGACTCCATCTCACCGGAGCGGGCACGCCTGATCGAAGAGGCGTATGCCTTCGCGGAGAACGCGCACGACGGGCAGAGCCGCAAGACGGGTGAGCCGTACATCGTGCACCCAATCGACGCGGCCATGACGGTGGCGGAGCTGAAGCTGGACGGCGCGGCGATCGCGGCGGCGCTGCTGCACGACGTGGTCGAAGACTGCGGCGTGAGCAACGATGAGATAGCAAAGAGGTTCGGGGCTGACGTGGCCCGCCTCGTCGAGGGCGTGACCAAGCTGAGCCGCCTGAACCTGCTGCGCCCGGACGAAGCCGTGTGGGACGAGGGGGTGCAGGCGGACAACCTGCGCAAGATGTTCTTGGCCATGGCGGAGGACATCCGCGTGGTGGTGATCAAGCTGGCGGACCGGCTGCACAACATGCGCACGCTGCACGGCCTGGACCCGAAGAGGCAGCAGCGGGTGGCGCGCGAGACGATGGAGATCTACGCGCCGCTGGCGCACAGGCTGGGCCTGGGGACGATCGCGCACGAGCTGGAAGACCTGGCGTTCGAGTACCTGGAGCCGGAGGCGTTTCAGCGGATCAGCGGCCTGCTCACGGCGAGCCAGGAGAGCCTGGAGCGCTACGTGGCGCAGATCGAGAAGCTGCTGCGTTACGAGCTGGGTCGCCAGGATATCGTGGCGGACATGTCGGGGCGGGCGAAATCGACCTACAGCATCTACCAGAAGATGCTCAAGTACACGGAGATGGGCAAGAGCTTCAACGACATCTACGACCTGATCGCGATCCGGGTCCTGGTGCACACGCTGGCCGACTGCTACCACACGCTGGGCGTGGTGCACCGCATGAGGCGGCCGCGGCCGGGCCTGTGCGACGACTACATGGCCAA
>CAZNHI010000238.1:0-4758 GCA_964572535.1 uncultured Dehalococcoidia bacterium | reverse complement strand
GATAACCAGCTGGCGGAGGCCGCGCGCGTGGCGTCCGACTCGATGGTGCGTCAGGAGCGCGACCACCTGACGCTGGTGCGCTCGATGGCGTTCACCGTTGGTGTGTCGGAGAGCGTCACGGCAGGCGACACCGAAGCGCTGCGACGCTTGGTGGAGCCGATCGCCGCCAACGACCGCCTCGAGTACGTCGAGGTCGTCGGCCTCGACGGCAGCCGCATCCTGAGTCTGCACCTTCAAGACCCCTCGAAGCTGACCTACGAACCCATCGGTGGCCCGGCGAACCGCGGCAGCCTGCCCATCGTCCAGAGCGTGCTGGGTGCCAACCGTGATGCGCAAGGTGACAAGTTCGCGCAGCTCGTGGGGCTGCCGGCTGGCGCCGCCTTTTACACCGGCGGCCCGATCGTGGACGAGAACGGCAAGCTGGTTGGCGTGGTCCTGGTTGGGACGTCGATTGAATCGCTGCTGCCGGCGATGAAGCACGAGGCGCTCGCCGACATCACCTTCTACGGCTTCGACGGCAGTGTCCTGGCCAGCACCTTCGCGCGCGGCGATGGTGAGGTAGACCTGGCGCCCGCTATCGCGGCCAGCGCGGGCGGGTTTGCCGGCTTCCGCGAGGTGAAGTCGATTTTCGAGCGCGACTTCGACCTGCTCTACGGCGAGCTGCGCATCCGCGATGAGACCGTGGGCGTGTTCTCTGTGGCGCTCCCGTCTTCGTTCATTTCCAGCGCCGGCACCACGACGCGCTGGGGCATGACCGTGATCTTCGCGATTGCGACCGTGGCGGTTATCGGCACCGGCTTGTTGATTGCGCGCGGAGTGACGGCGCCGCTGCTCCAGCTGGTCCGTACCGCGCACGCCGTCACCGAGGGCGACCTGACGGCCCGCTCCGGCGTCAGCGGCCGCGACGAGGTAGGCGAGCTGGCGAACACGTTCGACCTGATGACGGAGCGCCTGGCCAGACAGCACCTCTCGACCATCCGGGCCCTCACGTCGGCGATCGACGCTCGCGACCCCTACACGGCGGGCCACTCTGTGCGCGTCGGCCAGCTTTCACTGGAGATCGGGCGGGAGCTGGAGCTGCCGAAGCGCGACCTGCAGTTCCTGGAGGTCGGCGGCTACCTGCACGACATCGGCAAGATCGGCATCCGCGACAGCGTCCTGCTCAAGCCGGGCAGGCTGACCGAGCAGGAGCGCGCGCTGATCGAAGAGCACCCGCGCATCGGCCTGAACATCGTGCAGTACGTGGACCTGACCAACGAGGTGAAGGAGCTGGTGCTCAGCCACCACGAGAAGCTGGACGGCACCGGCTACCCGGAGGGACTGCAAGGAGCGCAAATCTCGATCTTCGCGCGCATCGGCGCCGTCGCAGACATCTTCGACGCGCTGACCACGGAGAGGCCGTACAAGCCCGGGCTTTCGGTTGTCGAGGCGGTGGCGCTACTCAAGCGTGAGGTGACGGACGGGCGCCTCGACGAACGGGTGGTTGAGTCTCTCATGCGGGCGCTGCCGACCTGGGGCCGCAGATTACGCACCGATTCGACGTTGAAGGGATTCGTGTTGCCAGAGCTGCAGGAGCTGGAAACAGGCCTGCGGAAGGTGGCGGCGTAGTTGGGTAAAACTCCCCTCGTCCTCCTGGCGTTCGGTGTCCTCAGCGTCCTGCTCACCGCGGGCGCCGCGTGGCTGGCGATGCACCGCCCGGATGTTGAGCGCCTGGACGTCGAGACGCGCTCGCGGCTGGGGGCCGATTATTCGGTTGATTTGCTGGCGCGGCGTATCGAACCGCTGGACCCAGACATCGTGCGCGCGGCAGCCCAGGATGAGGCGGCCTTAACCCGCGAGCAACCAGTCACGTCCCCGCCGCACCGGGTGGAGCCCGCCAACGTCACGCCCGTAGCCACCGCCGCCCCGACGAGCACACCTCGCCCCAGCCCCACGGTTCGCGCCACCGCGACCGGTACGCCCCCGCCCGGCACCACGCCGACGCCGCGTCCGGGCGACCCCACAGCGACGGCAAAGCCGGGTGACACTCCGGCGCCAGTAAAGACGCCGGACACGAACGCCACGCCCGTGCCATCTCCCACGCGTCCGGTCGCGACCACAGACGCCCCGACCGTCGAACCAACTGTCGTCGTAACCCTGCCGCCGCTGCCGACGGTGATACCGACAGTTGTTCCCACCAAGACACCGAAGCCGACCGAGACGCCACAGCCGACAGCGACGCCAACACCAACTCCGACGTCGATCATCGGGGGGATTTTGAACGCTTTGTCATGCACGCTGCTGGGCACGATCGGCTCGCTGCCCGGAGGGGCGCAGACCAGCATCACGTTCGAGAACGAGAGCGGACAAACGGTCAGGGTCTACGAGCTGCCGGTGCTGATTCTGGACCAGCCGATTCTGCGCGCCACGATTGCGGATGGCGATGACTACACGCGCGTTACGCAGGTGGGCCGCGCCTTCAAGGTGACGGATATGGACAACAGCGGCCCGGGCAATGACGGCAACTGTCTGGCGGTTTACGTGGCGCAACCTGGCGGCGGGACGGCGTATATCGACTAGCTAGTCGGCGGAGGGGAGGATCTTCGGTTGGAGGACCTCCATGGTCGCCCCGTTATAGCGCAGGTCGCAGACGCCGGCCTTGATCACCAGCAGCTCGACATCGCCATCAGGTGAGCGGTAGCGCTTGCCCAGCTCAATCTTCGGCTCGGCGCGTCCGGAGGCGTCGCTGTTGCCTGCCGGGGCCTCGTCCTTCAGGTAGAGCGCAACTTCGCCGTCGCTGAGGCCGCCGGGGCCACCCTTGGTGACGATGACCTCGGCGCCCGAGGGCGCTACGTAGCGTTTACCGACGTTAGCAGGCATATCTGACCCCGGAAGTGTTCGAATCTTCTACTAACGATTCTAGCCAGCCTCGCTCCTTAGTGCCACCTGGGGAGTCGCTGCGAATTGCCGGGTCTTCGTAGACCAGTTATCATCGAAAAGCCCCCACACGGGTGCGAATCTCTTTTCGGATGCAACGATGTCGAAGAGTTACAACCTGGCCGTGGTCGGCGTGACCGGCGCGGTTGGGCAGACCACCCTCAAGATTCTGGAGCAGCGCAACTTCCCGGTTGCGAGTCTGCGGGCCTTCGCCTCGGCACGCTCCGTTGGTAAGCAGGTCACGTTCAAAGGCGAAGCCATCGGCATCGAAGCCGTCGGCCCTGACGCGTTCAAGGGCATCGACATCGCGCTTTTCTCGGCCGGCTCCGAGCAGTCGCGCGAATACGCGCCGCTCGCCGTCAAAGCCGGCGCCGTCGTGGTCGACAAGTCCAGCGCGTTTCGTATGGACCCCGAGGTGCCGCTGGTGGTACCGGAGATCAACGGCGCCGCGGTTGCTTGGCACAAAGGCATCATCGCTTGCCCCAACTGCACCAGCATCGTCACGGCGATGCCGTTGAAGCCGCTGCACGACGCCGGCAAGCTGCGCCGCGTGATCGCAACCAGCTACCAGGCCGTTTCCGGCGCCGGCGTCAACGGCATCGCCGAACTCGAGCGGGAAGTCCGCGCCTGGGCGAAGGGCGAGGCGATTACGCCTGCGTATTTCCAGCACCAGATCGCATTCAACGTCATCCCGCGCATCGACAGCTTCGGCGAAAACGGCTATACCGCCGAAGAGACGAAGCTGATCAACGAGGTGCGCAAGATCCTCGACGCGCCGGACCTGGCGATCTCGCCGACCACGGTCCGCGTACCGGTGTTCACGGCGCACTCGGTCGCGGTCAACGCGGAGACGGAAACCCGCATCAGCGTGGAGCAGGCCCGCAAGGCGTTCGCAGCGTTCCCCGGCCTCACGGTCTGGGATGACCCGGCGCAGGACCTCTACCCCATGCCCGTCGACGTGGAGGGCAAAGACGACTGCTACGTCGGGCGCATCCGGGAGGACTTCTCCCACCCCAGCGCGCTGAACTTCTGGGTCGTCGGCGACCAGCTGCGCAAGGGAGCGGCGCTCAACGGCATTCAGATCGCGGAAGAGCTGATCGCGCGTAATCTTATCTAGACGCATCGCGTTAGACGTATACTGGGCTCCCGTGGTGCAGGTCTGAGAACCTGCAGCCACATACGCCCCGCCAGAATCACAGGAGGACCCGCCATGGCGGACGCTCGCAACGGCTCTCACCCCTTCGGCCGCCTGATGACGGCCATGATTACTCCATTTGCGGAGAACGGGGCAGTGGACTTCGCGAAAGCAGCGGAACTCGCCAAGAATCTGGTTGCCTCCGGCAATGATGGATTGATCGTCACCGGTACTACCGGCGAAGGGCCGACTCTCAACGAAGATGAGAAGCTAGAGCTGTACCGCGTGACGAAGCAGGCCGTGGGGAGCGCCTCGATCGTCGCCGGGACCGGTAACTACAACACGGCCGAATCTATTCACCTCACTCGCGAGGCCGAACGCTGCGGCGTCGACGGCATGTTGCTGGTGGTGCCTTACTACAACAACCCGCCTCAGGAAGGGTTGTACCAGCACTTCAAGGCCATCGCGGAGGCCACGTCGCTGCCGTGCATTCTGTACAACGTACCGCCGCGATCGCCGCGGAACCTGGAGGCGAGCACGCTCAAGCGCTTAGCCGCCATCGACAATATCGTCGGTGTCAAAGAAGCGAGCGGCAAGCTGGAGCAGTTCAACGCCGTCATCTCGGCAGTACCGGACGACTTTCTGGTATTCAGCGGCAACGATAGCGACACCCACACCGTTATGAGCCTGGGCGGCTACGGCGTCAT
>CAZNHI010000237.1:0-4758 GCA_964572535.1 uncultured Dehalococcoidia bacterium | reverse complement strand
CAGGTTGTAGTGGCGCATGCGCTCGGCTGCTACCTCCTGGTCCTCGTCAACCTGGACGCTCAGCACCTCCTCCGACATGAGGGCGGCGATCGGTGTCTCCGGCGCGGCCGTGACCAGCGCGCGCAGGCTCACGGTGCCGATCAGCCGGTGTCCTTCGTCGACCGCGTAGAGGTAGAAGGGATGCTGGTCATCCGGCGATTCGCGGCGCAGGAACTGGATCGCCTCTTCGACGGTCCATTCGCGGCGCAGTGCCACCACCTCGGTCGACATACGGCCGCCGGCGCTTTCTTCGGCGTAGCGCAGCAGCTCCTCGACGGACTCGCGGTCCTCCAGCAGCAGGACGACCTCGCCCGCCTGCTCCGGCTCGAGATCCTGGACGATGTCGGCCGCGATGTCCTCGTCCAGCTGGTCGAGGACCGGGGCGATGACGTTGGCCGGCAGGTCGCCGAGGACCTCGGCGCGCAGGTCCTCGTCCAGGTACTCCAGGACCTCGGCCAAGTGGTCGCCGGGCAGGGCGCGCACCAGGCGCTCGGCGTCTTCGCGCTCCAGTTCGTCGACAAGGTCAGCCTGGTCGGCCGGGTGCTCCTCGGCCAGAAGCGCGACGGCACGATCCAGCGCCCCAGCTTCGACGAGGCGTCGAAGCTGCTCGCGCAGCGCTTCCATGTGCTCCTGGTTGGCCATGACGCAGCCCCAGACTAGCAGCCGGACCCGATTGGAGCCCGGCGGGCGAGGTTAACGAACGTTTAAGAGACGGAGGTACGCTTATAGAGCGCTGGGTCTAGGCGGATGATGCGGCGCAGACGCCCTTTGCCGGGGCTTCAGCCGCTGCTTCAGCCGCCGCTTCAGCCGCCGGGCAAGACACGGTCCTTCCAGGGAAAGACCGCCCAGTACCCTGAGCCTCCCGTCGGAAAGAAATAACGTGGCGCCGGTGAGCTGCATGCTCATCTCCGGTTTCGATTTCGTTTTCGATTTTTAGGATAACAGACGCGGCGGCCAGGCACCCACACCTGCGTTATACGCCAACCGCGTTCGTTGACGCCTCCGAAGGGGCCGTCTAACCTTCAGATCGCCCGTCAACGAGGAGATGCCATGACCACAGCCCCGAAGCTCGACCCCCGCGTCGCTACCCTGCTCGCCGCCGAGGCCGAACACCGCGAGATCGAACGCATCGACCCGGACGGTAAGCTGAGCGAGGACGACGCCTACCGTCTGCAGTTCGAGGCGGTGGCGGCAAAGGTCGCGCGCGGCGAAACGGTCATCGGCCTCAAGACAGGGCTCACGAGCCAGGCCAAGCAGGCGACGATGGGCGTGCACCAGCCCATCTTCGGCCACATTTTCGCCTCCACCGTCGTCCCCGAGGGCGAGCCGGTACGTTGCGCCGAGCTGATCCACCCACGAGCCGAACCCGAGCTGGCCTTCCTGCTCGCCGATGACCTCGGGGGCTACGTGACCGCGGCGCAGGCTTGTGCGGCCACGGCGCTGGTCTTCCCTGCCGTCGAGATCATCGATAGCCGTTTCGCAAACTTCCGCTTCGGCCTCAGCGACGTGATCGCCGACAACACGTCGGCAGCGCGCGTGATCTTCGGCAGCAACGGCATCGGCCCCAGGGACGTGGACCTGCGGCTGATCGGCATGGTTTACACGAAAAACGGCCATGTCGAATCGACGGCCGCCGGCGCCGCGATCCTCGGCAACCCGTGGGAGGCGCTGGCCTGGCTGGCGCGCCGGACGTCTCAGCTGGGACGTCCCCTCAAGGCCGGCGAAATGGTCCTGGCCGGCGCCCTCGCCGACGCCGTCTTCGTCAACCCCGGCGACAACGTCCGGGTCGAGTTCGCCGGCCTCGGCGGCCTCAACGTCGCCTTCGTGTAGAACCACCTCGCAGAGTGGGGGGTACAGGGTGTCTCCCGACCTTCTCTCTCACTGAAGGGCGGAGCCGCGCGAGAGCGATGCGCAGCCGAAGCCAGGGACCACGCGACTAGCAATGGGAGGAAACCGTGAACGACGCGCTGATGAGCCAGGTGGAGGCCCAGGCTTACCTCAAGGCGAACAGCAACTGGGGCCGCTGGGGCAAGGACGACCAGATGGGCGCGATCAATCTGATCACCGCTGAGAAACGGCTCAGCGCCATCTCGCTGGCCAGGAAGGGACGTACGGTGTCCCTCAGCCGGCCGTTCCCCAAAACACCGGCGCCCAATAACCCAACCCCCGCGATGCACTGGCTGCGTAAGCTGGGCCGGCGCTTCGGGGTCAGCGGCGTAATCGACTTCTACGGCATTTCTTACCATGGCCAGTCTGCTACTCACATCGACGCGTTGTGTCACGTCTGGGACTCTGACGGGCTGTGGAACGGACGCACACCCGATGTCGTCACCGCGGACGGCACAGAGTGGGGCAGCATCCAGAACTGGTCGCAGGGGATCGTCACGCGCGGCGTGCTGCTGGATGTGCCGAAGTTCCGTGGCGAGCCCTACGTGCCGCAGGGCAATCCTGTAACGGCGAGCGAGCTGGAGCAGGTAGCGAAATCGCAGGGGGTGGAGATGCGGCCGGGCGATGCGGTGTGCGTCTACTCCGGCCGTGAGAACTTCGACCGTACCTCTGACCTGCCGTGGGGGACGCCCGGCGTACCACGCCCGGGCCTGCACGCTTCCTGCCTCAAGTTCATCCGCGAGAACGATGTCAGCGTTTTAGTCTGGGACATGATGGACGAGGAGCGCGAGGAGGATTGCCCTTGGGGCACGCACAGCGCGATCTTTGGCTTCGGTGTCGCGCTGGTAGACAACTCGCTGCTGGAGCCACTGGCGGCCGTCTGCGCCGAGGAGGGACGCTACGAGTTCATGCTGATGCTCTGCCCGCTCGTCGTCGAAGGCGGCACCGGCTCCCCCCTGAACCCCATAGCGATGTTCTGACCGCCGGTCAGGTGAACACCTTCGCGGGTGAACCCGCCGCCGTCAGAAAATACAAAGACGTGGGCGCTTGTTACACGGCAACCCCGCGCAGCGCGCTAGTGCTGGTTTGAGATGTAGTGGTCGGCGCGGATGGCGGCCGTGGCGCCGTCTCCGGCGGAGCTGACTACCTGGCGCGCCGAGTTGTTGCGCACGTCGCCGGCCGCGAAGATCCCCGGCACGTTGGTCTCCATCCACGCATTCACGATGATGTGACCGCCTTTGTCCCTCTTGACCAGCCCGTCCAGGAAATCGCTGTTCGGCGTCTGGCCGATGAAGATGAACACGGCCGAAACCGGCATGTCCTTGACCTTGCCCGTCTTGAGGTTGCGCGTCCGCAGGTATTCGACTTCCTTGTCGCCCTCGATTGACTCCACGACGGTGTCCCAGACGAACTTCATCTTCTTGTTGGCGAAGGCGCGCTCCTGCAGCACGGCGCTGGCCCGCAGCGAGTCGCGGCGGTGGATTACGTCGACCTTGGAAGCGTAGCGCGTGACGAACAAGCCCTCGTCCATGGCGGCATCGCCGCCGCCGACCACCGCGACCTCCATGTCCTTGAAGAACGCGGCGTCACAGGTGGCGCAGTAGGAGACGCCGTAGCCCGTGAGACGCTCCTCGCCGGGGATTTCGAGCTTGTTGTAGTCGGCGCCGGCCGTGATGATCAGCGCCTTGGCCTCGAAGTCACCCTCGTCCGTGTGGATCAAGTGCTTGCCTTCGCCCGGCTCGATGCTGGTGACGTTCGTGTACGCCATCTCGGCGCCGTGCTTCTCGGCCTGCTTCTGCATCGCCTGCCCCAGGTCGAAGCCGTTGATCATATCGACGCCAGGGTAGTTTTCGATCTCGGCTGTCAGCGCGATCTGGCCACCCGTGACGTTCTTCTCGATGATCAAGGTGCTACGGCGGGCACGCGCGGCGTAGAGGCCGGCAGACAACCCGGCCGGGCCGCCGCCAATAATGACGATGTCGTATTCCTTCGCCAAAGCTCAGTTCCTACCGTTCGGGAATAATCGGGGCTCCTCCACGTCCAGAGGAGCCCCGGCATAGCACGGAAGATGGGGGATACACGCCCCTGCGAAAGGGGCGTAGCCGGCCGCGCCTTAGGTCAGCGCGTCGTCCAGGCGCTTCTTCAGGTCAGACTTTGGCCGGAAGCCGATGATCTGGCCCACCTGCTCGCCCTTCTTGAAGACCAGCAGCGTGGGGATGCTGCGGATGCCATACTTGGCGGCGGTGCGCGGGTTGTCGTCCGTGTTCAGCTTGCGGAACTCGACCTTGCCGGCGTACTCATCCGCCAGCTCCTCGACTATCGGCGCGACCATGCGGCAAGGGCCACACCAGGGCGCCCAGAAGTCGACGAGAACGGGCTTGTCGGCCTGCAATACTTCGGTGTCCCAGCTGGTGTCGCTTACGTCTGCTGGCTTAGCCATCTTTCTTCCTCCTTGAGCTGACCAGGAGTCAGCTTTGACATTCAATGTCGATCTAGTTAGACTTTACGATACCCCAGGGGGGTATGTCAACCCTCTAAAGAGATGCTGGATAACAATGAACGAAGCCGATAAAACCGTCACGACAAGGCTGCGCCGGATCGAAGGGCAGGTCCAGGGCCTGCAACGGATGCTGGAAAGCGGCCGCGACTGCGAAGAAGTCCTCACTCAGATCATGGCCGTGCGCAGCAGCCTCGATCAGGTGGGGTTGATCCTGCTTGAGCGCCACATCGACCGCTGCGTCATGCCCAACCTGCCGGCCGACCCCAAGGTCACTAAGGAGCTGAGCGACGTCCTGAAGTCCTGGGCCCGCTTCGGCCTGGTGCCGGGCGCCC
>CAZNHI010000236.1:0-4770 GCA_964572535.1 uncultured Dehalococcoidia bacterium | reverse complement strand
CCGGCGCTCCCTGCGCCCCTTCAGCGGGGGCTTGGGGGCGGAGCCCCCATGTTCAATGCCAAGACTACTTCCTCGGCGTGAACGTCGACGTCACCTTCTGGTGCCCGCCGTCCTCGTTGTAGGTCTCGTACTTGTCCAATCCCAGCTTCTCCAGCACCGGCGTGTCCTGAATCGAGAACAGGATGGCGTCTTCGCTGTTTGAGCTGTTGTGGTGCTCGTTCAGTGCCCAGGGCGGCAGCACCAGCACGTCCCCCTTGCCCCAAAGGAAGCGCTCGCCGTCGATAATCGTCTCGCCGTTGCCGCGCTCGACGTAGTAGACGGCGCTGCCGGTGTGGCGATGCGCCCTCAGCTGCTCGCCGGGACGGATCAGCTGCAGGAAGCACGCCATGGTGGGCAGCACAGGTCCGCCGGTCTGCGGGTGCTGGTACTCCAGCATGATGCCGTCCTGCGGGCTGCCGGCCTGGTCGCGCAGCGACATCAAGGCTTCGTAGGCGCTCTGCCAGGAGTAGATCAGCAGCGGCGAGGACAGCGGCTTCTCCTTGACCCACGTCGGCGCCAGGTGGGCGTGGCCGTGCAGGCGCTCGGAGTCGTTGTTCGCCCTGGTCAGTGGCACCTGGCGTGCGTCGTACAGCTCGAAGAACATCGCCTCCAGCGACTGGATCAGCGGCAGGTCGAGCCCGTCGAACCAGACAACGCGCTCGTCCGTGAGGTTGCCGTGGTCGTGCCAGGCCCAGCTCGGCGTCAGGACCAGGTCGCCCGGCGCCATGATCACCTTCTCCCCGTCCACCGCCGTGTAGCCGCCGTTGCCCTCCATGATGAAGCGGATCGCCGTGGGCGTGTGCCGGTGCGCGCGCGCGGTCTCGCCCGGTAGCAGCATCTGGATCGCGCCCAACAGGCTGTTCGTCGTCGCCCAACGGCCGTCCAGCCCGGGGTTGAACAGCTGCAGCGCCCGCCGCTCGTCACCGATCGGCACCACCTCGCCGGAGTCCTTGAGCACCGATTCGAACAGCGACCACTTCCACAGGTACGGGATCATCTTCGGCATCGGGTGCGGCGTCATCGCCGACGCCAACTCCCACAGCCCGTACATGTAGTTGTCGTGGATGCGGTTGTGGAAGGACTCTGAGGTTAGTTTGGCTTCGGGCTCTGCAGTCATGAGCTGGCTCCTTTCGGCAATGCGGGCTCAATGATACGCCTGCCGGCCGGCCCGTAGGGGCGAGGCATGCCTCGCCCCTACGGACGCCCTATGCATTGCCCTCTGCACTCTGTACTCTCCCACCATGCTCCAAACCACCATCGTCGGCAGCCTCCCGAAGCCTGGCTGGCTGGCAGACACCAGCGCTCCCTTGCGCGCGGCCTGGCGACTCGAAGGCGACGACCTGCGCCTGGCCCAGGACGACGCCGTACGCCTGGCGCTGATCGAACAAGAGGAAGCCGGCATCGACATCGTCTGCGACGCCGAGCAGCGCCGCCGTCACTACATCTGGGGCTTCCTCGAAGGTCTCACCGGCTTCGACCTCGACAACCTGGGCCACAAGCGCGCCCGCGGCGGCCGCTACACGGAATCGACCGCCGTCGTGCGCATCGTCGGCGAGGTCACGCGCCCCGCGCCCGTCTTCCTCGATGCCGTGCGCTTCGCCAGAGCCCACACCAGGAAGCCCCTGAAAGTGACGCTGCCCGGCCCCATGACGATCGTCGACAGCGCCCTCGACGAGCACTACCACACCGACGAGAAGACGCTGGCCATGCACTTCGCCCGCATCCTCAACGACGAGGCGCGCCAGTTGCAGGACGCCGGCGCGGACGTGATCCAGTTCGATGAGCCCTGCTTCAACATCTACCTCGACAAAGTGCAGGACTGGGGCATCGAGACCCTGGAACGCTGCCTCGAAGGCATCACTGCCACCACGGGCGTCCACATCTGCTACGGCTACGGCACCGGCGCGGTACTCACCTGGAAGAACGCCAACACGGACTGGGGCCACTACGGCGTCTCGCTGCCGCTGCTCGCCAGGTCCAGCATCGACCAGGTCTCAGTCGAGTGCGCAGCCTCCGGCGTCGACGTTTCTTTGCTGGCAGCGCTGCGGGGCAAGGACGTGCTCATGGGCGTCATCGACGTGGGTAAAGAAGAGATCGAGACACCGCAGACGGTGGCGGACCGCATCCGCGCCGCGCTGCCCTACGTCTCGCCGGAGCACCTCTTCCCCTGCACAGACTGCGGCATGGTGCCGCGCAGCCGTGCGTCCGCCAACGGCAAAATGCGCTCCCTCGCCGCCGGCGCCGCCATCGTCCGCAAAGAGCTCAGCGCCAAGTAACTGCCGCTAGAGACAGTAGTGCAGACCCGGCCGGGCCTCCGCTGGGACTCGCTAGTGCACGGGCCGCTGCAGCGCTTCCTCACCCCGATACTTGCGTATCAGCTCGCTGACAATCGGCGAGTGCGTCCAGGAGGCGTTCACCCGCCCCATGAAACCCCCGTCCGGTCCCGGCCACTCGAACGGTCGGCCGTCTCGTGGCGGCACGTTGATCCGTACGTTCTCGTTGGGCTCCCGGTACACATTCATCGGCTCGCCACCATCCTCGACGACCCGCAGCTGGCGCTTGAGCAGGTCGCGAAACATCAGCACTCCCCGGTCAGATTCGCCCAGCATCTCCTTGCTTCGATCGACCGCGGCGCCCTGCGCCGCCCACGCCGCCACATCCTGGCCGCCGTTGTTGTCCAGCTCTTCCCAGATCGGCTTGCGTTCGCTGTCGATCGATGCCGGGATCATGTAGTGCGGGATTGAGTCCTGCTGCGCCACCTCGCCCGCTGGCAGCGCATACGTGTTGTACGTGACGTGCAACGTGTGCGTGTCGTCTATGGGTACGCGGTACATGAGTAGCGTCTGGAAGCTGTTCATGTTGGGGAAGATCGAAGGGCGTGCCTGCCGCCGCACTCCATCCGCCGTGACGATGTTCATGACCCCCTGCTCGTACAGCTCGAAGTCGTACCGCACCGGCACCCGGTCGCGATAGTCGCGTCCTCGATAGGACGGCCCCAGGGCGACCCTGCGGCGTTGGAGGTCCGGGCGCCCCAGCCGCTCCAACACGTAGTTGGAGAAGTAGGCGTGCAGCCAGCCTACGTGCCCGGGGTCAAGGTCGTTCTCCTGCATCTGCAGCCAGTTGCAGTCGACGATCTGCAGCCCAATGTCCCGCAACACGTTCTCTTCGACGAACAGGTCCCAGTTCGGCAGCAAGGGTGCAGGTTGAGGTCCCAGGTAGGCGAAGATCAGCCCGCGCAGCTCCTGCACCGGGTAAGCGGTGATCTTGACGCGACTCGGGAAGCTGCTGTCCGCCGATTCTGTAGGCATCTCCTGGCACTGCCCCGAGTTGTCATAGAGCCAGCCGTGATACGGGCAGCGCAGCCCGTCCTGCTCCGGGATACCAAACGCCAGGTTCACCCGGCGGTGCGCGCACGTGTCCGAAACCAGCCCAAGGTTGCCCCGGCGATCCCGGTAAAGCACCAGCGACTCGCCCAGCAGCTTCACCGCCATCACTGGGTTCGCGTCTAGCTGCGTTGCGGCGGCAATTGGCTGCCAGTACCAGCGCAGGAGCCGCCCCATCGGCGTCTCCGAGCCGACCTGCGTCAGGGTCGCGTTCTCTTCAGCTGTCAGCATCGCGCGGCTCCTCTCCGGTAAGGGATCGCCACGAGCCTACATCGCAAGGTCAGCTTGTCAAGCTACGAAGCCTCGCGCGCACAAGCCTCTTGCCTCTGGCTTCTACCTACCCCAAAAAGTCCGAGACCGCCTTCACAAAGGCCTCTGGCGCGTCGGTCGGCGTGGCGTGCGCCGAGTTGGCAATCGATACCAGCTTCGAGCCGGGGATCTGCTTCTGGAAGTGCGGACCGTACACCGGCGGGTTGAGGCCGTCGTGGTCGCCCCAGATTAGCAGCGTCGGCGCGTTAATCCGGTGGATGCGCTTCTTCAGGCCCTTGTCCCAGATCGGCCAGATGAATTTGCCCGCCGCCGCCAGCGACATCGTCCGGTCGAGCAGCGACTTCGCCATCGCGTCCCGGTCCTCCGGGTCGATCTTCGGCATCGCGGCCATGACCTTCTCCGGGTCCATGTACAGCGCCTTCATCACCACGTCCTGCGGCTCGACGAAGAAGTCCATCGGCGGATGCTCGTCCAGCCACATGCCCGCGGGCGAGTGCAACACCAGCTTGCGCACGTAATTGCGCCCGATGGCGCCGATCTCCGCAGCGAACATCCCGCCCAGCGAGCTGCCGACCAGGTGCGCGTTGCTCAAGCCAATGGCGTCAAAGAAGTCGCAGTAGTACAGCGCCATATCGATGACGTCGTCCAGGTGCTCCAGGCCGTCGGAGCCCGGCCAGCCCGGGTGGATCGGCTGGATCACCTCGTACTTCTGCGCCAGCATCTCCAGGAACGGCTCCCAGGTCGCCTGTCCCCCCGCCGCGTGCAAGAAGACCAGCGGGTCGCCGCTGCCGCCTCGGCGCACGGTCACGTTAAACATGCCGTTGCGGACAGAAACCTTCTCTTCCTTGAACCCCATCGATAGTCTCCTTAGACCGTACCCGCGGCCTGGTGGCTACTTCGCGCCGGTCAGGGCTGCGCGCTTCTCGCTGGCAAGCGGCTTGATCCACCACTTGTCTTCCCACTCACTGAACACATCCCGCAGGTTGGGCAGCACCTTCTCGCCCATCAGCTTGACGTTGCGCATTGTGCTCTCCCGGTTCAGGTTGCCAAGCTGCATCAGCAGCATCATGTGGCCCAC
>CAZNHI010000235.1:0-4779 GCA_964572535.1 uncultured Dehalococcoidia bacterium | reverse complement strand
TCAGGCGCCGGCCGCGGGCCAGCGCATCTACCCGTTCGGTATCTCGCGCAAGCGCCTGGCACAGGCGATGCGCGACACTGCCTCCGGCGCTTCGGTCTCCGAGCGCCTGGACGCGGCGGACATCGTGATAACGGACCGCAGCTACTACCGTCGCAAGCCCCAGGCCCTGCGCGACGCGGAGGCGCGTGGCGTCCCAATCTACGTGCTGAAGAGCAACACGCTGCTGCAGATGCAGCAGGCGCTGATCGCACTGCAGGGCCCAGTGGCGCGCGTCGACCCTGTGATGGACGCCATGTCTGAGGCAGAGGACGCGATCCACGCCGTGCTGGCGCAGGACCGGCCTATTGAACTGGCGCCACAGAGCGCTTACATCCGCCGCCTGCAGCACGAGCTGGCGCAGCGCTTCAACCTCACCTCTCAGAGCCGCGGCAAGGAGCCGCAGCGCCGGGTACGCATCATGCCGGGCCGTAGTACGGGCGGCTACTTCGCCGAAGAATGAACCATTGGTCTGCCCGCAAAGGGTTGCCACCCTCCTTACGCTTCCTCAGTGCCACCACATGCCGCTTAGATGTCGCAGGCGGTAAAGTGCGCCCATGAGTGCACAGAGAGGCCTCTTCATCACCTTCGAGGGCGGCGAAGGCGCGGGCAAGAGCACCCAAGTGCAGCTCCTCCGCCAGCGCCTCGAAGCGTCGGGAAGGCGCGTCCTGCAGCTGCGCGAACCGGGTGGCACGCCGCTGGGCGAAGAGCTACGACAGCTGATCCTCAACAGCGCCAGCCTCGCGCCGAAGACGGAGCTTCTGCTCTTCCTCGCAGCGCGCTCCGAGCTGGTGCAGAAGGTGATCAAACCGGCACTCGAGCGCGGCATCGACGTGATCTGCGACCGGTTCATCGACTCTACCGCCGCCTACCAGGGCTACGGGTTGGGACTCGACAGGGACCTGATCGCGACGCTGAACGCCGCCGTGATCGACGGCTGCGCGCCCGATCTGACGGTGCTGCTAGACATCGACCCCGGGACGGGGCTGGCGCGCGCCTCTGAGGGCACGTCTGGTGACGAGATCGAGGGCCACTGGCAGCAGGGACTGGCGTTGGATGCACCGGATGACGCTGACGCGAAAAGGGGCGGCAAGCGCGTCGGTGGACGTGACCGGGCCTTCCATCGTCGCGTACACAAGGGCTATCAGACGCTGGCGAAGGCCGAACCGCAGCGCTGGCTGGTGCTGGACGCTACGCTCTCCTCTGAAGCGTTGGCCCAGGCCGTCGGGGTCCGCACTCAGGAGTTGATTACGGCGCGCCAGGCGAGTTGACACCTTCGTCTACGCGGCGTAGCTTCGACTCGCTGAACCCTTGGCCCTGATTCGATGACGACCCCGATAAGCGAGGTGAGAGATGACGACGACAACCGCAAAGCCCAGCTACGACCCCAACGCCCACTACGAGGTGAAGGTCTTCGACGTTGAGTACCGCCGGGACGGAGACACGTCCTGGCTGGCGCGCATCTTCCAGCCCCAGGGCGCCGGCCCCTTCCCGGTGCTGCTGGACGTGCACGGCGGCGCCTGGGCCAACGGCGACCGCTTGATGAACGAAGGCACGGACGTCGTGCTGGCAGAGAGCGGTATCGTCATCGCGGCGATCGACTTCCGCACTTCGCTGAACGCGCCGCATCCGGCCGCGCAGCAGGACATCGCCTACGCGACGCGCTGGCTCAAGGCGCACGCCGGCGATTTCAACGGCACGGCGGATTCGCTGGGCGGCGTCGGCTGGTCCAGCGGCGGCCACCAGGTCATGCTCGGCGCCATGCGCCCCGCTATGTACTCAGACCTGCCGTTCGCCGAGGCGCCGGAGCTGGACGCGGCGCTGACGTACGTGATCATGGGCTGGCCGGTGATCGACCCGCTGTCGCGCTACCGGCTGGCGGAGGGGCGCGGCAACCAGGAGCTGATGCAGAACCACCTGCGCTACTTCGGCAGCGAGGACGGCATGATCGAGGCGAGCCCGCCCCACATCCTGAAGCGCGGTGAGGCCGTCGAGCTGCCACCGGCGCTACTGGTACAGGGCGCGCAAGACGAAGGACTGACGCGGATGATGGCGGAGGAGTTCGTCGAGGCGTACAGCCTGGCGGGCGGCGTGATCGAGCTGGGCAAGTACCCCGGCGAGCCGCACGGCTTCCTGCGCCAGGGCGGCCCGCAGGTGGACCGCGCGATCGCCCACATCAAGTCGTTCATTGCGCGCCAGCTGTAGGCAACGGAGTTACCGATATCTGGTCTTAGATTCCGGCCTTGATGCGCTGAGCAACGACGTCCAACTCCGAACGCGGCGGGTGTGCGCCATATCCCGTCGGTCGGCGATAACCGGCACCGTCAGCAGTCCATCGCGGTATTACGTGCAGGTGGACGTGAAACACCTCCTGCCCGGCGGCAGCGCCGTCAGCGATATGGAAATTGACGCCGTCGCAGCGCAAGCCACTCTCGCGCAGACCTTTCGATACCTTCTGAGCCGCTTTGAACATTGATGCACCGTCCTCGGGATCGAGGTCTGAGAGATAGCCAGCGTGACGCTTTGGAACGACGAGACAGTGGCCAGGGTTAATCGGCGTCGTGTCTACGAACGCCACGACGGTCTCGTCTTCGTAAACGAAGCTTGCGGGCGCCTCGCGTCTCACGATGCGACAGAAGATGCAGTCAGCGTCCATGCGATCTTAAGCCTCCCCGGTCGTGATGCTAAGCTGAGGACGCCCCGCAAGCCAGCGCAGGAGGAGCTTCGATTGGCCACGAAAGCTGAGATAACGGCAGGCATTCGCGAAGTCGGGGAGCGCTTTGAGCGCCTCCTGCCCGCGATTACGACTCACCTTGAGAAGCCACTGCCTGAGGGCAGCTGGACTGTGCACGACGCGCTCTGCCACATCGCCGCGGACGCGAGCGCCTTCGCCCGCTGGCAGCGCCTGGTGGACGCGCACGCAGCCGGCGCCAGCGTTCGACCGGCTGGATTCAACCTGGACGAGCACAACCAGGTGGGCATCGAGGCACGCAAGAGCAAGGCCGTCCCGGACGTCGTCACGGAGATTAGGGATGCTCTTCGGGCTGACGCCGCTGCCGTTGAAACGGTCGACGAAGCGGTGCTGCAGCGTGACCTGCCGAACTTCCGCGGCGAGCTGGGGCCTGGCTCCGATCGCCTCAGGTTCATGGCCGCTGCTCACCCTCAGATCCACCTCGATGACATCGAAAAAGCCATCGCGGGCTGACGATGACCCAGGACGTCCCACACAAAGAAGCGCTGATCCTGTGGTGGATGCCCGTGCTGGCGCTGGTCGCGCCGATCCTCGCCGCGGCGTGGCTCGGCGTCTCCGCTGATGACGACGCGCTGGGCAAGGCGGCCTTCGGGCTGATCTGGCCCGGCGGGCCCGCCTACTTCGCCACGTTGGCCGTGTTCTGGCTCGGCTGGAAGATCGAGCTCGAGTAGTGCTGTACGTCTTTCACGGCGAGGACCGGTTTCGCGCCCACGAGTCCCTGCGCGACCTGCGCGGGCAGCTGGACCACGACGGCAACCTGGCGCACAACACAGTGCGCTTCGATGAGCAGGAGGTACGGGCGCTGACGCCCGCCGCGCTACGCTCCGCCTGTCATACGGCGTCGTTCTTCCAGGACACGCGACTCGTGATCGTCGAAGGGCTGCTGAAGAAGCTGAGCGGCGGTGGACGGCGCAGGGGACGCCGGCCCCGCGCTGCACCCGAGGGAGGTGCGCCTGCCAGTGAAGCGGACGAGTTCATGGACGTGCTGGCGTCGCTGCCGGAGTCGACGACCGTGGTGCTGCTCGATGACAGCGCCGCCGGGATGTTGGACGCGTTCCCCGAAGGTACCGCGATTCGAGCCTTCCCGAAATTCAAGAGAATCGACGAGATCCGCGGCTGGGCCGCCGAGCGGGCGAAGGCTGCCGGAGCCAACTTCGCCCCAGGAGCCTTCGAACGGCTGCTGACGCTGATTGACGGTGCGCACACGGGCGAGATGGCTGGCGAAATCGACAAGCTCGTGACCTACGCTGCCAACCGGCCAATCACCATCGAAGACCTGGACGAGCTGGTCGCCGGAGCCCGCAACTACATGCCCTGGGACCTTACGGACGCCGTAATCGACGGGCGTGCGGACAAGGCGCTGGGCGTGTTGCGAGGCATGGATGCCAAAGACCAGCCGCCGCAGCTCCTGACTTACATGTTGGTGCGCCAGTACCGGCAGCTCTTGCTCGCCCAGTCGCTCCTGCGCGAGGGCATGAGCGCGACGCAGATCGGCGCACAGATGGGATTGAAGGACTATCCGCTGAAGAAGACGATCGAGCAGGCCAGCCGCTACCCGGCCGACGCTCTCGAGTCGGCCTATCGCCGCCTTCTGGAGAGCGACGTGGCGGTCAAGACCGGCGTGCTGGACGCGGACGCGGCGCTGGAGGTGCTGGTCGTTACGCTGGCTGAGTTGGCCCGCTCGCCGAGACGGGCGGCTGTTCGGCGATAGGCAGCCTGGCCAAAACTCGCGTCCTTCGACAAGCTCAGCACGAACGGAATCAATAAACCGGCCGACTAGTCGTCTTCGTCGTCGTCCGAGGGGTCGGCGTGATACATGGGGTTGTAGCAGGCCACGAAGTGCCCAGGCTCGATCGCGTCGAGCGGCGGCGAGTCCAGCTGGCGGCACTCATTGCGCACCTTGGGGCAACGCGGCACGAAGGCGCACTGGTCGGGCAGCTTGGCCATATCCGGCGGGCGCCCACCGACCTGGCGCAGCCGCCCGAGGTCCT
>CAZNHI010000234.1:0-4809 GCA_964572535.1 uncultured Dehalococcoidia bacterium | reverse complement strand
CGGACTTCAACGACTTCGTGTACAAGGGGCAGTGGGAACGCGCTCTCGCCGCTCTGCACGCCACCAACAACTTCCCGGAATTCACCGGACGCATCTGCCCCGCGCCCTGCGAGGCTGCCTGCACCCTCGCGATTAACCAGGACCCGGTGACCATCGAGTACATCGAAAAGGCGATCGCCGACCGTGGTTGGGAGGAAGGCTGGATCAAGCCCCAGCCGCCTGCCACGCGCACCGGCAAGACAGTCGCGATCATCGGCTCCGGGCCGTCCGGCATGGCTGCCGCGCAGCAGACCAACCGCGCCGGCCACAGCGTTACCGTCTTCGAGCGCGAGAACTATATCGGCGGCCTGCTGCGCCTCGGCATCCCCGATTTCAAGCTCGATAAGCACCACATCGAGCGCCGCGTCCAGCAGATGCGCGATGAGGGTGTCGTCTTCCGCACCGGCGTCTACGTCGGCCGCAACCTCGCCGTCGAAGACCTCAAGCGCGACTTCGACGTGGTCCTGCTCTGCATCGGCTCAACCGTCCCGCGCAACCTCGACATCCCCGGCCGCGAGCTCGATGGCGTCCACTTTGCCATGGACTACCTGACGCAGCAGAACAAGGTCCTTGCCGGGGAGGAGTTCCCGGAAGATGTGAGGATCAGCGCGGAGGGCAAGCGGGTCGTCATCCTCGGCGGTGGCGATACCGGCGCCGACTGCCTGGCGACGGCCCACCGCCAGGGCGCCGAGATCGTGCGCCAGTTCGATATCATCCCGGAGCCACCCGTGCTGCGCTCCGCCGGCAACCCGTGGCCGCAATGGCCCGTTATCCTGCGCCATTCCTACGCTCTGGACGAAGGCGGCAGCCTCGACTGGAGCGTGGGCACCAGGTCGTTCTCAGGCAGCAACGGCGACGTCGAGAAGCTGCACATGATGCGCCTGGATTGGCAGCGCGACGCCAACGGCCGCAACCAGATGGTTGAGATGCCCGGGACCGAGTTCGATGTCGACGCCGACCTCGTGCTGCTGGCGATGGGCTTCCTCCACCCGGAGCGGCAGGGCCTGGTCGAAGCGCTGGGCGTCGAGCTGGACCCGCGCGGCAACGTCAAAACGGACGCCAACAAGATGAGCAACGTACCGGGCATCTTCGCCGCCGGCGACGCCTCCCGTGGCCAGTCGCTGGTGGTCTGGGCGCTCTCAGAGGGCCGCGAAGCCGCCCGCGGCATCGACCTCTACCTCATGGGCGAGACCAGCCTGCCGCGCTCCATCTCTAACGCCTAGCAGGAACTCGACTCTGCAGGTTGAAACCTGCAGCACGGAAGACGGCCCGCTGGTAAAGCTGCAAGGGTCAACCTGCAGGGTACGAATTTAAGAGGCACTACTCCGCCGCCGCGCTCTCAGCGTCCTTGGCCTCATCTGTCAGCCCCAAGCGGCCCATGATCGCCCGCGAGTGCGCCTGCAGCAGGAAGTACACCCAGACGGAAGTCACCACCAGGAGCCCCCACTCGACGAACCTGAAGTAGCGGTCGGTGGAGTCCAGCGTCAGGCCCGCCACCCCTAGAGCGTAACCGATGCCGAAGTAGGCGCAAATCCACAGCACCGCTCCTCCGTAGTCAGCAGGCGCCCAGGAGCGATAAGGCATGCGCAGTAACCCCGCCGTCGTTGGGCCGATGACACGCGTATAGCCCGCGAAGTGATAGACGAGCACGAACAGCGTGCCGCGGCGCAGGATCGGCTCGCGTGCCTTTTCGTAGAGGTCGCGCAGCAGCTTTGTCTCGCCGAAGCGCGACCAGCCGTAGCGGCCCAGGAAGTAAGAGATGGTGTCGCCGATGATCGTGCCGGCGATGCCGAGGCCGACCGCCTCGGGCCAGGAGATCGTCCCGTCGTGCGCCGCCAGGCCTGCGAGCAGGACCACGAGCGCCCCGGGAATAATGAGGCCGACGAGCAGCGTGTTCTCGCACAGCGTGCCGAAGAAGACTACCCAGTAGCCGTAGTCCTCAAACAGCGATTGGGCGGCATCGGCAGCCCAGCGCAGTAGTGAGCTGTAGCCACGAAAGATCTCGACCGGCACCATCACGATCCACTCGAGGATGTCGAGCGCCGAATCGGCTATCGAAGCAGGCGGCAGCAGCGGAAAGGGGATTGTCATATTGGCGTCGCGGCCCAGAAAGACATGTCCCCGGACCGCTGCCAACGATTCTAGCATTCATAGTTGGCCTCCCTCCGGAGACCTGAGACTTTCGCCTAACGGTCGTCGACGAGGTCTGCTTCCCAGAACTGCCACAGCAGATAGGCGGAGCAGACGAGGACAGAGATAGCGATGACGAGGGCTCCCATTGGTGTCTCTCCTCAGTACGTTTGTTCGGAGAATAGAACGCACGTCCTAAGTTGTCAAGCCGGGATTTGTTAGCGTTTCGAAAAAGATGAGGCGTCTAGTTCTGGACTCATCGACCGGCGAGTGCCGAACATCGCTGCGCCCCGTATCCCTCGGACAAGGAGTGCTGCCGTGGCCAGGATCAAAGTCGGTTCCTTCGAGATTGTGTCAATCCAGGATCTGCAGGTGTCGTTTCCTCTTCCTCCCGCGGGCATGTTTCCGGAGGCGCCGGCAGAGGCTTGGGCCGTCTATCGACCCATCTACCCCTCGGCCTTCGATGGCGACAACCTCGCGCTGAGTATCGGCTCGTTCGTCATTCTCGGCGGCGGCCGCACGATTCTCGTCGACACCGGCCTCGGACCGAAGACGATGCCTGACAACCCTGGCAAGCTGGTCGCTAACCTGGCAGCAGAAGGCATCAACGTCGCGGACATCGATACGGTGCTGTTCACTCATCTTCACGGCGACCACGTTGGCTGGAACTTCCAGGACGGCCAGGCCACGTTCCCGCGTGCCCGCTATGTGGTGCAGCAGGCGGACTGGGACTTTTTCAGCGCCCAGAAGGATCAAGCAGCCGTGCAGGCGCAGGTCTTGCCGCTGGAGAAGACGGGCGCCCTGGAGCTCGTCTCGGGTGAGACTCAGTTCACGCCGGAGATAACCCTGATCCCGACGCCCGGTCACACGCCTGGCCATCAGAGCATCGTCATCTCGTCCGGCGGAGCGCGCGCGTTCATCGCCGGCGACCTCTCGCATCACCCGGCGCAGGCGCAGGAGACGGGCTGGAACCCCGGCTTCGACAACGATGGGCCCATGGCCGCCGCAACGCGTGAGCGCTTCATGCAGCGCCTGGAAGAGGACGCCAGTAACGCCTGCTTCGGCCACTATCCCTGGCCGGGCTTCGGTCTCATCGTGCGGGAGAACGGCAGGCGCATCTTCCGCGCCCTCTGATGGACGCTACGTCGCTTCGCTGATCTCGATCAGCACGTCGCCGATCTCCACGCGCTGGCTCTTCTCCGGATGCACCGCTGAGACGACGCCGGCGACGCGCGACCGCAGCTCGTTCAGCATCTTCATAGCCTCGACGACGAGCAGCACGTCGCCCTGCGCCACGGTTTCCCCGACGGCAGTGCGTACATCCACCACGACACCCGTGAGCGGCGCGCGCATCAGCCAGCGCCCGTCTACGAAGTGGTCGCCTTCATCGCGGCGGGCCTGCGCACGCCGTCTCGCTGTCTCGATTTCGTAGTCCCGCCCCGCGATCTGGACGTTGAACGCCTGCGTCTCCTCGGCGATCAGCACCTCGAGCATGCGATTATCCAGCACCAGCACGAAGCGCTGCGAGTCCCCCAGGCGCTGCAGGCTGACGTCGTGCCAGGCGCCGTCAATGTTGATGCGCAGGCCCAGTGCCGTCTCCTCCAACTCAGCCTCGATCTCGCGGTCGCCGAGCCTTAGAAAGTACTTCGCCAGGGGCCACCTCCCGGCGTCCGCTCCACCGCCGCCTGCCTGCCAGCCTGCTTCCAGCGGCTAACCGGCCCGGCGTTGCCACCGTTTGCGCCGTTGCCGCTATCGCGACGCTGATGCGAGAGCAACGCCGCCGCCAGCAGCGCTTTGTCATCGTCCGGCGGCGCCTCAGGCTCGAAGTCAAAGCTCCGTTCCAGAAAGCGCGTGTCCATCTCTCCGGCGATGAAGCGCTCGTCGTCTACCAGCCGCCTGTGGAAGGGCAGTGTCGTCTTTACGCCGAGAATCTGGTACTCGTCCAGCGCTCTCCGCATCCGCGCCAGCGCCTGTTCGCGGTCGGCGCCGTAGACGATCAGCTTCGAAATCAAAGAGTCGTAGTGAGGGCCGACCTCGCACCCGGAGAACAGGCTGCTGTCGACGCGCACGCCTGGCCCCGACGGCTCCGAGACGTGGTCGATGCGTCCCAGGCTGGGCATGAACCCCTGGCCGGCGTCCTCCGCGGTGATCCGGCACTCTATCGCCCAGCCGCGCAGGATGATGTCGGCTTGCGTATAGCCCAGCGGCTCGCCTGCCGCCACCCGTAGCTGCTCGCGCACCAGGTCCAGCCCCGTTATCAGCTCGGTCACAGGGTGCTCCACCTGCAGACGCGCGTTCGCCTCGATGAAGTAGAACGCGCCGTCCTTGTCCATGAGGAACTCGATCGTGCCGGCGTTCTCATAGCCCGCCTCGCGCGCAATCGCGACCGCCGCCGCGCCCAGCCGCTCGCGCGTCGCCGCGTCTACCGCCGTAGAGGGCGACTCTTCGACCAGCTTCTGGCTGCGGCGCTGGATCGAGCACTCGCGCTCGCCCAGCTGCACCAAGTTGCCGTGCGTGTCGGCCAGCACCTGCACCTCGATGTGGCGGACCGGGTCGAGGAAGCGCTCCAGATACAGCCCGTCGTCGCCGAAGTTTGCCATCGCTTCAGCCGCCGCCGTGCGCAGCGACTCCTCCAGCATC
>CAZNHI010000233.1:0-4815 GCA_964572535.1 uncultured Dehalococcoidia bacterium | reverse complement strand
TCGCCGCCGCGGTGGAGAGCGACCTCGTCTGGCTGGTGATTATCGCGGTGCTGAATAGCGTGGCGTCGGCGTTCTACTACCTGCGCGTCGCGGGCCTGCTGTTCACGGGCGAGCCGTCGAGCAACGAGCCCGTGCCGACGACGAACGCGTTGAAGCTGGCCCTGATGGTCGCCGTGGCGGGCATCCTCTTCGTCGGCGTGGTGCCGTCGCCGCTCATGGACGCCGCGCGCGACGCCGCGGCGGTGTTCTCTCAATAGCAGCCCCTTTCTGTTGATGCCGCGCTAAGATCGGTGCGCTATGGCGCGTAAGGTTCACGTCCAGCTGACGCCGGGCTCGCGGAGGCTCATTACCGCGGCGGAGCTGCGGCGCGTGGCTCGCGCGGTGCTGGCGGCAGAGGACGTGGCGCCTGCCGTGGAGGTGGAGGTGGTGCTGGCGGACGAGGCGACGGTGCGCGACCTCAACCGCCTCTACCGGGGCAAGGACGAACCGGCGGACGTACTCTCGTTCGCGGCGATGGATGGCGAGGCCTTCCTGGCCTCGCCGGACGAGGCGCCGTCGCTGGGCGAGATCGTGATCTGCCTGCCGGTGGCGGCGTCGCAGGCTGCGGCGGCGGGACGCGCCGTGGCAGGCGAGGTGGCGCACCTGCTGACTCACGGTCTGCTGCATGTGCTGGGCTACGACCACGAGGACGACGAGGCGGAGTCGCAGCGCATGAAGGCGCGCGAGGACGAGCTACTGGCGTCGCTGGGGTACGCCGGGCAGTACGAACACGGGCATTGACCCAGAGATCACGCGCGCCTATCGCGAAGCGATGGGCCTGCCGGTCGAGGCGTGAAGCGCTAAACTGGAGCCATGAAGTCGTACATCTTCCGCGTCGAGGTAGAAGAGGACGAGCACGGGACCTGGAGCGCCGTAGTGCCTGCCCTCCCAGGGTGTGCTGTTGACGCAGGTTCGGTCAGCGATGCCCTTGATGCGATCCAAGAGGCGGCACAAGCGTACGTCGAGGTGCTCCTCGAGGATGGGCGATCTGTTCCTCTCGAAGTAGTGAGCTCGGGTGAAGACGGCGCTGCAGTAGCCATCGTTGCCTGAGTCCCCTCGCCTCGTGATCTCTGAGAGGCCCGCCCAGCGATGCTAGAGCCCCAAGGCGCGTAGCCAGGGGCCTCTGTGACTAACGAATCCAGTCTCGTTCACCTACTCCGCAATATGGCCGTCCGGGATCTGGAGCGCAGTCTCTTGAGGGACGGCTTCGGCTTGCGACGTCAGACGGGAACCGGTGGCCGTATTTATGCTCATCCTGACGGCCGCCAGACGGTAATCCACCCTCATCACGGCTCGGATCGCCTGACCCGCAAGACGCTGGCCAGCGTCCTCGCCGCTACGGGCTGGACGGAGGACGACGCGCGGCGGCTGGGACTGCTCTCGTAGCCGCTCTCGTGCGAGAATAGGCCGCGATGGGCGCCATAGACTGGGACGAGGTTGCCGCTGAGGCCGTCGAGCTGCTGCAGCGCTACATCCGCATAGACACCACGAACCCGCCCGGCAACGAAGAGCTGGCTGCCGACTTCCTCGCCGAAACCCTCGCCACCGAGGGCATCGAGTCACGCAAGCTGATCTCGGCGCCGGGACGCGCGAACCTGGTCGCTGACCTCGATGGGTCTAGCGACGAGAAGCCCCTTGTCCTGCTCAACCACACCGACGTCGTGCCTGTGGAGGCCGAGCAGTGGGACATCGAGCCGTTCGGGGGGCTGGTCAAGGACGGCTACGTCTGGGGCCGCGGCGCGCTGGACATGAAGGGCATGGGTGTGCTGGAGCTGATGACGGTGCTGACGTTGAAGCGTCGCGGGGTGCATCTGCGACGGCCGTTGCGCTTCCTGGCCGTGGCGGACGAAGAGGCCGGCTCCGAATACGGCGTCGAGTGGCTGGACCGTGAGCATCCGGAGCTGCTGGACGCCGCCTTCGTGATCAACGAGGGCGGCTACGGCGCGGAGTCATACCTGGGGTCGGAGCGGCCGCTGTTCGGCGTGTCGCTGGCGGAGAAGAGCGCCCTGTGGCTAACGTTGAGGGCGACCGGCAGGCCGGGTCACGGCTCGTCGCCGCACGAAGACAACGTGCTGGATCGCATGGTGCGCGCGATGCACCGGGTGCAGGGCTGGCAGCGTCCTTACCTGATGACGCCGCCGGTCGCAGAGGCGCTGCGCGTGGCGCACTCTGAGGGCTACATCGACGTAAACCCGGATTCGACTTCGGTGGCGCTGATCGCGGAGCGCTACCGGTCGCTGCGGACGCTGCTGACCAACACGATCAGCGCCACGGGGCTGCAGACCGGCGTGAAGCACAACGTCATCCCTGCCACCGCGTCCGCGACCCTGGACTGCCGGCTGGTGCCGGGTTACGAGCGCGAGCGCTTCATCAACGAGCTGCGGGGCGTGATCGACGACCCGCGGGTGGAGATCGAGGTTGCGTTCGCCTCGGAGAGCCCGTCCTCGACGGCGGACACAGAACTGCACGCGGCGATCAAAGACGTCTGCCGCGAGGTAATGCCGGAGGCGGCCGTGCTGCCGCGGGTCACGGCGGGGTTCACTGACTCGCGGGCATTCAGGCGACGCGGCGTGCCGGCCTACGGCTTCGTGCCGATGCTCCTGGGTCCGGAGGAGCAGGGCGGCATGCACGGCAACAACGAGCGCATCTCGCTGGTCAACCTGCGCCGTGGCGTCGAGGTGTTGTATCGCGTCGTGGAGCGCGTCTGCGGGGAGTAGTGCTACACGCCGGCCTGAAGGCCGGCGCATCCGGCCTTCGAGGCTCGAATCTCCTTTACGGTAACTAGCCCGATTCGTATAGTTGCGGGGAGATGACCAGCTACTGGGGCGCCGTCCAGCCGAACGAGGCGATCCTCGAGGTCCAGGGTCTGCTCGAAGGGCTGGCGCCGGGCGAGGGCGACCTGCTCGAAGCCCTGCATCGCATCCAGCATCACTACAGTTACGTGCCAAAGCCCGCGATCCCGGCGGTGGCGCAGCACTTACGGCTATCCGAGGCGCGCGTCTACGGTGCGCTAACCTTCTACTCCGAGTTCCGCGAGACGCCACCGGCCGAGACGATGATCTCCTGGTGCAGCGGACCCGCCTGCTTCATCAAGGGCGGCGCCGACGTGCGCACCGTGCTGGAGAGGCTGCTGGGCTGCGGCATGGGCGAGAACTCGGCCGACATGAAGCTTGGCCTGCACATGGGCCAGTGCAATGGCACCTGCGATAACGCACCCCAGGTCTGGCTCAACGGCGAGGTCGCAGGCCCTTTGACAGCGGCGAGCACGGTTGAGCTGGTGAAGAAGCTGCAGAGCGGCGAGCAGCGCTGATGCCCACCTACGCAGAGCTGACGAGACAGGCCGAAGCCGCGGGGCGGCGCATCGCGGGGAGCGAGAGGCCGCGCCTGGCGGTATGCGTCGACACGTCGAGCATCGCGGTCGGTGCGCTGGCGACCCTGCAGGCGCTGCGTGACGCAGTCACGGCGGCGAACGTCACGGCGGACGTCGACCAGGTAGGCGGCAACGGCATGTCATTCGCCAACCCGGTGGTCACCGTGACGAAGCCGGACGGCTCCAGCGTGGTCTACCAGCACGTGGCGGCTGACGACGCGGCCGGGTTCGTGGACTCAGTGTTCAGGAAGAACGAGATGGCAAACCGCTGGACGTTGGGCGCGCTGGCTGGCTCGCCGGACGGTGTGCCCGCCCTGGACTCGCATCCCTGGTACGCCGTTCAGAATCGCGGCCTGATGCGGGACATGGGCGTCTGCGACCCGGACAACATCGACGAGTTCATCGCCCGGGGTGCCTACGCCGGGCTGGCGCGCGCGCTCACCATGACGCAGGAGGAGGTAATCGCGGAGGTGTCCGGCTCCAAGCTGAGTGGACGCAGCGGCGGCTTCTTCCCCACGGGGCGCAAGTGGGACTTCCTGCGCACCTCGCCGGCCACGCCGAAGACGATGGTCTGGAACGCCGATGAGGGGGACGCCGGCGCCTGGGTCAACCGCATGACGATGGAGAACGACCCACATTCGCTGATCGAAGGGATGATCATTGGCGGCTATGCGACCGGCGCGATCAAGGGCTACGTCTACATCCGCGAGGAGTACCCGCTGGCCTTCGAGCGCGTACAGCGTGCCGTCGACCAGGCGCGGGAGCGCGGCCTGCTGGGTACAAGCGTGCTGGGCAGTGACTTCTCGTTCGACCTCAAGGTCGTGCGTGGCGCCGGCAGCTACGTGTGCGGCGAGGAGTCGGGGCTGATTGCCTCGGTGGAAGACGCGCGCGGCATGCCGAAGATCCGGCCGCCGTTCCCGGCCGCGTCCGGCGTCTTCGGGCAGGGCAGCAACGTGAACAACGTGCAGAGCTACCACGGCGCGGCCTACTGCATGCGCGTGGGAGTGGAGAAGTTCGCCGAGGTCGGTACGGAGCGCAACCCGGGCACGATGATGTTCACGGTCTCCGGCCATGTGCAGCGCGTCGGCTGCTTCGAGTTGCCGTTCGGCACGTCCGTGCGTGAGGCGTACGAAGTCTGCGGCGGCGGCGCGCCGGAGGGTCACACCTTCAAGGCGCTGCAGCCGGGTGGCCCCTTGCTGGGCATCATCGACGAGCGAGCGCTCGACTTCGGCATCGAGCCGGAGAGCTTCCGCGAAGGCAACGCGGTCGGTCTTGGCGGCGGCGGCTTCGTCTTCCTGGACGACCGCGCCTGCGTCATCGACCTGTGCACGCAGTACGAGTGGTTCCTGGAGGACGAGTCCTGCGGGCGCTGCACTACCTGCCACGGCGGCACCCAGCGCATGGTC
>CAZNHI010000232.1:0-4819 GCA_964572535.1 uncultured Dehalococcoidia bacterium | reverse complement strand
CTGCGCCGCCCGCGCCCCGAGGACCGGCTGCTGCGCCGTCAGCTGTACCAGCAGCGCCTTCTGGGTCATTTGCCGCATGAGCGAGACGAGTTGTTCGATGTCCTGCTCGAAGCGGTGCAGGACGCCGCCGCGCTCGTAGTAGAACGGCCCTTCCACGACGACGTGGTAGCCGTTCTTGAGGTAGTTCGCGACGAGCAATCGTACCTGGATGTGCACCATGCCGAGCTCGGCCGCGGCGTCTGCCGCGGGCTGGGCGATGGCGCCGTCGAGCAGCTGTTCGACGCTGACCACGGCCGTCTTGCCGGGGAGCGTCCGCGCCAGCTGCCAGGCGATGCTGCTCTTGCCGGAAAGGGGCGCTCCGTAGATCACGACCAGGTAGCTTGCCAAGGCAGCCTCCGTGCTCATTATCTGCAACTCTGAGGCGCGTGGCGGCTGATTCACAGGCTTTTTACACTCTCTTCGCATTCAACCGGTAACCCGGGTGCGTCGCAGGGCGATTCTGCTTGTGTAGCGCCGAAGCGCTGACAAATCCTAGGGAGGTAGAAGGTTGAAGATTGTGAAGTGGGGATTGGGAGCGTTGGGCCTTGCGGCGGTCGTAGGCATCATCGTCGTATCGGCGGGCGTCTTCGGAGGCGTCGCCCAGGCGCAGGTGGCGCCGGGGGAGGACAAGGGCGCGCTGCACGATGCGTACCAGACGAAGCTGGCGCAGAAGCTCGGCGTGACGGTCGAGGAGCTGCAGGCGGCCCAGAAGGCGGCCCGCGTCGAGATGATCGACGAGGCCGTTGCTTCGGGCCGGATTACGGCCGAGCAGGCCGAGAAGCTGAAGAGCGGCGAACCCGGTGACCTGCGCCACGGGCGCGGCGAGCGCATCAAGCACGCCGTCACCAACGTCTTCGAAGCGGCGGCTGGCATCCTTGGCCTGAGCAACGAAGAAGTGCGCGCCGGAATGCAGGAAGGTAAGAGCCTGAACGACCTGGCGGCCGACCAGGGCGCGAGCGACTTCGAGGCCCATCTGGTGGCGAAGCTGACGTCTGACATCCAGGCGAAGGTCGCCGACGGCTCGATCACGCAGGAGCAGGCGGACCGTCTGCTGGAGAAGCTGGCGGACCGCGTCAGCCGCGTCGCCAACCACGAAGGCGGCAAGATGGGCGAGGGCGCCGGCGCCCGCGGCCGATCCGGCCCCGGCGGTCCCGGCAACCAGGCTCCGTCGCAGAACTAACGCGACACCTCTGACCGCGTTAGCGCCGTAGGGGCCCGGCATGCCGGACCCCTACGGCGTCTTTCGCTTTAGGGCACCAGCATGGAGCGCGTGATCGTGGTCTGGCGGTCGAGCCACTCTGCCTGCTCGAAGGCGTCGTTGATCTTGTCCAGCGGGAAGGTGTGCGAGACGATCTTGTCGTAGGGCAGCTTGCCCTGCTTCTTGACGAGGGTCTCCAGCATCATCGGCAGCAGGCTGGGCTTGAACATGATCGAGCCGATGATCCGCTTGGCGCCGAAGAGGATGCTCGCGGGGTCGATCGGGATCGGCGTGCCGGGGACGATGTTGCCGATTTCGACGAAGGTGCCGCCGGGGCCGAGGTACTCGATGCCCTCCTGCATCAGGGCAGAACGTCCGACCAACTCCATGACCACGTCGGCGCCGCGGCCGTCGGTCAGCTCCTTGACGCGCTGGATGCGCATCTCCGGCGTCGTCCACTCCTGCTCGATGTTGATCGTGTAGTCGGCGCCGAACTCACGGGCGAGATCGAGGCGGTTCTCCAGCCTGTCGAGAACGATGACGCGGTGCGCGCCCATGTCCTTGGCGGCGGCGATGGCGTTGAGCCCCAGCCCGCCGGCGCCCTGGACGACGACGTAATCGCCTTCTTTGCAGCGGGCCTGCATGAGGCCTTCGGTAACGGTGCCCATGGCGCAGTTGACGAAGCCGAGCACGGAGTCCGGCAGCTCGTCCGGGACCTTGAACACGGGCTGGTTGGGACGGATGTAGTAGTAATCGGCGTAGGTGCCGGTGAAGAAGGGGAACTGTCCGGCCGTTGTGCGCGAGCCGAACAGCTGGGGGCACCAGTTGTGGCGGCCGTTGAGGCATTGGTGGCAGTGCATGCATGGGCGAATCGAGGAGTAGACGATGCGGTCGCCCTCCTTGATCGTCTTGCCGAGGTTGTCTGTGGTCACGCCCTTGCCGAGCTTGTAGACGACACCGGTACCCTCGTGACCGGTGGTGCGGCCGCCAGGCGCTACGGGCGCGGGGTTGCCATCGCCGCGCCAGCTGTGCAGGTCGGAGCCGCAGACGCCGGCCTGGGTGATCTTGAGGACGATATCGCCGGGCTCGGGGTCAGGGACGTCGTATTCGGTGATCTCGAAGGGCTTGCGGGCCCCCATGAACAAGACAGCGCGGCCTTTCATAATTCGCCTCCTCTGATGGTTGCGCCGGGAGCATAGCGCAGCTTTGGGGCGATGGCGAGGGGAGCGAGCTGCGCTGCACTATCATGTGGCCAGCTATGGATGCGCCTCCGGTCCATTACGTCACGACTAGTGACGGAGTCAGCATTGCCTACGCCGTGACAGGCGCGGGAGAGCCGTTGGTGCTAATGCCCCAGAGGTTTAGCCACATAGAGATCTACTGGACGCCACCCTCGCCCGTACGGCCGTGGCTCGAAGGGTTGGCGGCGCGGTTCCGCCTTATCCAGTACGACGGCCGCGGGCAGGGTATGTCCAGCCGGGGACTGGCGGCAGACCTGTCTATGGCGGACCTGCGGAGCGACCTAGAGGCAGTGGTCGATCAGCTGCGCCTGGACAGATTTGTGCTGTTCGCATTTCACTGGCACAGCCATATAGCAATCGAATACGCAATTCGGAATCCAGAGCGTGTGTCTGCACTGATACTCGCAGCTTGCTCGATAGACAATAGGGCTTGGCCGATGGCGATTTACGAAACTCTTGCCGGCCGGGACTGGGACGCTTTCCTTCGCAACGAGGCGGCCATTGGGCAGGCTGCTGATATCGCGGCGTCAGTTCAAAGACTCAAGCAGTACGTCAACCAGAGCGACTGGCTGGAACTCGTAAAGGCCGTAGGAGAATCGAACCTGCAGGAAGCGCTGCCGCAGTTACAGGCACCGACTCTGGTGCTGCATCCGCGCAATTTCTTCAACCTACCGATAGAAGAGGCGATGAAACTGGCAGCGAGAGTACCGAATGCCCGGGTGGTGCTGATTGACGGTGCGTTGTACGGCGACGCCACACAGGGCATCAAAGCGATCGAGGACTTCTTGGCAGAGATCCACTCTGATGAAGACACGCCCCTTGGTAGATTCGGGGATCCAACTACAATCGCGGCAAAGGTCGCTGCCGGTGTTCCCGACGCTCTGTCCGCTCGTGAGGTCGAGGTCTTACGCCTCATCGCGGCCGGCAAGAGCAACGCGCAGATCGCGGATGAGCTGGTGATCAGCCAGAACACGGTGATCCGCCACGTGAGCAATATCTTCGCGAAAATCGGCGCCGCCAACCGCACCGAGGCGGCGTCTTACGCCCACCGAAACAACCTGACGTAACCCCCAAGACCGTCAGCGCGACCCGTCAAATCGCCTCGGCCTTGCTATAGGCGCCCTTGAATCTGGACGGGCGCCCCGATAGCAAGGTCTTGTTATTGATGGCCCGCAGAACGTCCGAAAACGCCACAGATTGCTATGCCAAGAATCATAAGCGCCTGTGATGGCGCGCCTTTCGCGCTGAACGACACTACTTGTGACAAAGGAAATGTCCAGACGGTGAAAGGAGCAAACAAAATCGAGGACAAAACAGACGGGTAAAACGCACGGTTATACCGCTCAGATAATCGACCAGCATTTAGCAATCTAAGACAGATTAAGAAAGGTAACTCAAATGAACCTTGGAATCAGCAACACGCAAGTCAGCACCTGGAAGCGGATCAAGACTCAGCACATCGTGGCGGCGGCGGGCGTGGCCCTGGCAGTCAGCGCCCTAGTCGGCGGGCTTGCAATCCGCGACAGCGGTTCGTCATCCAGCAGCTTCCGCGCCGCCGGTCAGGCCTCGGTCAGCCAGCCGGCGCCGCAGCCGCAGACCTTCGTCTACGTCGTCGGCAGCCAGGCAGAGGCCGGCGAGCTGCAGAACGCCTTCTCCGGCGCCGAGCTGGAGTCCGGTGTCGACATTTACCGCATCGTGATCGTGGTGGATTCAGCCGAGGTTGAAGCAGGCCTGCAGATCATGCAGGGTGAGCTGGTTCAGGCCGGCGGCTCGAACTTTGTGTCCATGGTCGACCTGCGAGCAGCCGCTCCGGCCACAGATGTTGCCGGCCTGACGATCTCCGAGCCTGCGCCCGGCGCCTACCCGCTGGTCCAGGAGCTGAGCCACCCCCAGTAGCAAATCTGAGCGGTTTGTAGCAGCGAGGGCGCCCAATGGGGCGCCCTCGCTGCGTTTCGTGCAGGTCTGAAGAACCTGCAGCTACATTTGCTAGGTCTTCGCGGCCTCGACGACGCGCTGCGTTTCGTGCAGGTCTGAAGAACCTGCAGCTACATTTGCTAGGCCTTTGCGGCCTCGACGACGCGCTGCACCTGGTCAGCGGTCAGCGGGCCGCGCTCCGCCCAGCGAATCGCGTCTTCCAGCTGGCCGATATCGGAGAAGCCGACGAGGGCCGTCGAGACGCCGCGGTGGGCGATGACGAGCCGGAAGCTCAGCTCCAGCGCCGATTCCAGCCCCAGCTCCCGGGCCAGGGTGTCGCGCCAGACCGCGCGCGAGATGTCGACCTCGTAGGCGTTGCCGGGGACGAGCGCGGGGCCGAGGCCGGGGCTGGCCAGCGGTGCGCGCT
>CAZNHI010000231.1:0-4830 GCA_964572535.1 uncultured Dehalococcoidia bacterium | reverse complement strand
TTCATCGTCGCGGCGGGCGAAGAGAAGCGCCTGCTCATGGCGGGCACACCCCAAGAAACGTCACTGTACGTCTTCGGCAGCGGCCAGCCCGGGCCGGTGCTGGCCGTGCTCGGCGGTGTCCACGGCAACGAACCAGGCGGTTGGCTGGCCGCCGACGAGCTGCTCGATACGTTCCGTCCCGCCTCCGGGGCCTTCCTCATCGTCCCGCGCGCCAACCGCCTGGCGACGCAGCAGTTCGTGCGCACGACCGACGACCTCGGCGACCTCAACCGCCTCTACCCCGGCGACCCCAGCGGCCTGCCCATGGCGCGCATGGCCTACGAGATCGTGCAAGCTCTGCAGGAGTTCAGGGCCTCCGTGGTGGTCGACATGCACGAGTCGTGGGCCTTCTACACGGACCGCACTACGACGCAGACCGGGACCGCATACCTGGGCCAGACCGTCTCCAGCTCCACATCGCAAGGTCTGACTCTGGGGCGAGACGTGGTCGAGGCCGTCAACCAGCGCGTGCGCGCGCCTCACGAGACGCTGACCCTGCGCGACTTCCCACCCCAAGGCTTCGTCTTCCCCACTTCTACCCCGGGCGGCCCACCAGAACCCACTCTTCCCCCGGCCGGTGCGACCACGGGCGGCGGCCGCAGCCGCTCCAGCCTGGGACTCTCAACCCACATCCCCGGCTCGATCGCACTGCTGGTGGAGATGGGGCAACAGCAGGCGCTTGAGCGCAGAATCGCCCTGCATGTCGATATCGTGCGGGAAGTCGCGAGGCGTGTCGGAATCTAGCCAGCGCTAATGGGTGTGACCGCCGGGGCCGTGGCTGTGACCGTGGTCGTGCCCGCCCAGATCGGGCATGGACGTACCCGGCTGCTGGGCTGAGCCTGGGACAAAGGTCATCGGCATGGTGAAGATGCGCTCGCTCTCGGCGCCATCCTGCGGGCACAACACCGGCTCCGTGGCGCGGCTGAACGGGCGCGAAACCTCAAACTCGAGGCCGCAGTCGGGGCAGCGGAAATCGTAAAGCGGCATCTCCAATAACCCTCCCGGTTGGCGTATCTACCCTAGATTATAGGTTCGGCGCGCCTAGCAGGCTCCCAAGCCTCGGCTATAATCGAAACGTGACGATTCTAAACGAAGCCCAGGTGCTCCTGGACGATCTGCGCGACCAGGGCTTCAAGATCACTTCTCCCCGTCACCTGGTAATCGAAAGGGTTGCCGGGCGCGATGAGAACTTCACCGCCGAAGAATTGGCCGCCGAATTGGCGCCCATCGGCCGGGCCACCGTCTATCGAACGCTCAAGCTGCTGCTCGACCAGGGGTTGATCTGCCGCGTGGTGTTGAGCGACGGCGCCGTGTGCTACAGGGCCAGCCATCGCGGCCACCACCATCACCTGGTTTGCGTCAGCTGCGGCGCCACCGAAGACGTGCACCTCCCGGACGTCGAAAACGTTATCGAAGGGGTGCGCGAGGCCACGGACTACGAAATCGTCGGCCACCGCCTCGAGGTCTACGGCTTCTGCCCCAGCTGTAAGCAGCGCCAGGCAGTCTAGACCAGATGAATCCCACGATCCCCTGCAATCGTGAGCAAGGCTGAGATTACGTCCCGCGTCTCAGCATTGCTGGTCGGCCTAGGCCTGCTCTGCGCTGGGCTCTTTATGCTCGCCTGCAGCGGCAGCTCGGACGCCCCGGCGGATGGCGAGCCGCTGGCGCCGGGCGACACGCGCTTCCTGATAGCCCGCGGCGGCGGCATAGGGGAGATCACGCTCTCGGGGCAGAAGAAGCAGCTGTTCACGCTGCAGGACAAGTCATACGTCCTGCAGCCGTCGATTTCTCCGGACGGCAAGAGCCTCGCCTTCATCGTCGAGGTACCGGCCCGGCCCGGCGCTAACGGTCAGCTCGATTTCGGAGCCGACCTCTATGTCAGCACCCGCGACGGCGCCAACGTCCACCCCGTGCTGCTGCACAGTCGCGTGGGCGAGTACCTGGACGCGCCGGACTGGATTGACTCCAAGCAGGTCCTTGTCGGCGTCAGGGGTCTGGACGTGGCGAGCTCGAAGACCTTCAGCCGCATCCTCAAGGTCGACGTAACATCCGGGGCCCAGGAAGTGTTCCTGGAGGACGCCGTCATGGGCGCGGTCTCGCGCGACCGTAAGTCGCTGGTTTACTCGTCCGTTGACCCGAAGACGCGCGCTGAGCAGCTAATAGTGAGCGACGTCAAGGGCGGGTCCGCGCGCGTTATCGTCCCAGACACCTCGGGCCTGGCTCTGTTCCTCGCGTCTGCGTTCTCCCCCGACGGCTCGCAGATCGCCTTTGCGGCGGTAGACGTCCGGAGTGTAGCGCCGCCGCCCGTGCCACCCGGTGCGTCGCCGCCGCAGTCCTCGACGCACCCGTTCGCGCAGGACATCTGGCTGGTGAACCGCGACGGCAGCGGCCTCAAGCGCCTGGGCGAAATCGCTGAGAACATGCCGGCGCTGACCTGGTCCGGCGATGGTAGCAAGGTCTACGCCATCGGCCCGGGATATCTCTGGCGCCTCGACCCGTCCGCGGCGACCGCCGAGCAAGTGCGGGAGAGCGGCGTCCGTTCCTGGATCGTCTGGCTCGCCGGCTCGTAGGCGCTCAATCTCGTCCCGAGTCCAACGTCCAACCTCTTGATCCATGTGGCCTAACTGATATAGCATCTCATTTACAACTGAGATGGCGTATCACTTATGAAATCCCTCGCTCTCCTTGCATTGCCCCTGCTGCTCGCGGCGTGCTCGGGCGGCGGCGACGATGGCGATTCCTCCGGACGCATTCCGGTAATCGCCACAACAACGCAGATCGGCGACTTCGCGAGGCAGGTCGGTGGAAATCAAATCGACCTGAAGGTGCTGCTCAAGGCGAACCAGGACGCGCACGACTTTGAACTGGCGCCGAGCCAGGTGCGGGCAATCGCGGAGGCCGATCTCGTGCTGGTTAACGGGCTTGGTCTAGACGCCTTCATCGAGAAGGCGCTGGAGTCTTCCGACGCAGCCGAGGTCGTAGTCTCAGACGGCATCAGCGCTCTCGAGGGTCGGCTTCACGACGAGAACGACCGCGACCCTCACGTTTGGTTCAGCGTAGCCAACGCCAGGATCATGGTAGAGAACATCCGTGACGCCCTGAGCGAGGCGGACGCCGCCAACGCCTCGACCTACACGGAAAACGCCACGAAGTACCTGGCTGAGCTGCAGAGCCTCGACGCATCGATCAAGCAGCAGGTGACGCAGATTCCCTCCGCCTGCCACAAGCTGGTCACCAACCACGACGTGCTCGGCTACTACGCCGAGGCCTACGGCTTCGAGGTCATCGGCTCCGTGATACCCAGCACTTCGAGCCAGGCCAGTGCCTCGGCGGCAGACGTCGCGGACGTCGTGAGGCAGATCAAAGCGGAGGGCGTGCCGGCGATCTTCGCGGAGGCGTCGATCAACCCGGACCTAATCAGGCAGGTGGGGCGCGAAGCCGGAGTCAAGGTGGTGGACGACCTCTACGGCGACTCGCTCGGTCCGTCCAACAGCGACGGCAGCACCTACGTCAAGATGATGCAGTCGAACACCAAGAAGATCGTAGACGCGCTCAAGTCCTGCAAGGCCTGAACCCGCGTCCGGCGCCCTCTCAGCGCTGGACTACAATAACCCTGTGAATCAGGCTGGCTACTACCCGATCTTTCTCAACCTCACCGGCCGCCGCTGCCTGGTGGTCGGCGGCGGCCCTGTGGCCGAGGGCAAGGTGCGTGGCCTGCTGGCGGCAACGGCAGACGTCACGCTCGTGGCGCCGCTACTTACACCAGAGCTACGGGACCTTTCAGCGTCAGCACAGATACGGCATCGCGAGGGCGAATACGACGCCAGCGACCTCGAAGGCGCGGACCTCTGCTTCGTGGCCACAGATGACGGCGCGATCAACGCCCGCGTCGCCGCAGACGCTCGTGCCCGCCAGATCTGGGTCAACGCCGCCGACGACCCGGCCAACTGCGACTTCATCCTGCCGGCGGTCGTGCGCCGCGGTAGCGTGGTAGTGGCAGCCTCTACAGGCGGCGCCAGTCCGGCTCTGGCGCGGCGTCTGCGCGAGGACCTGACGGCCTTTCTGGACGAAGGCTACGCGCCCCTGGGAGACCTGCTGGGCGCGGTGCGCAACGAGGTCCGCGCGGCCGGCCTGCGCATCGACCCTGAGGCATGGCAGAAGGCGATCGACGCGCGGCTGCGGACGCTTGTGGCGCAGGGGCGCATCGACGACGCCCGCAAACGGCTGCGCAAGGCGCTCGGCATCGAGCCTGCACCCGCCCCTCCGGAGGCCTGACTTGCGGCCGCTGAAGATCGGGACGCGCGGCAGCGCCCTCGCGCGCCGCCAGGCCGAGCTTGTGACGGAAGCTCTGAGGGCATGCCTACCGGACGTCGAAATCGAGACCCTGGTGCTGCAAACGGAGGGCGACCGCCGTTCCGAGGTGTCCCTGGAGGAGATCGGCGGGCAGGGCGTCTTCGTCAAAGACATCGAGCTGCGCCTGCTACAGGGCGAAATCGACCTGGCCGTGCATAGCCTCAAGGACATGCCCGCAGAGTCGCCGGACGGACTGATCCTGGCCGCCGTTCTGCCCCGCGGTGATGCCCGCGATGCACTCGTGTCGAGCGCAGGCAGGACACTGGCGGCGCTGCCACCGGGGGCACGCATCGGCAGCGACAGCAGACGGCGCGCCGTCCAGCTGCTGGCGCTGCGACCCGACGTTGAGGTAGTGAGCATTCGCGGCAACGTCGACACGCGCCTGCGCAAAGTCGAGTCCGGGGGTTATGACGCAGCCGTCCTGGCCGCCGCGGGATT
>CAZNHI010000230.1:0-4841 GCA_964572535.1 uncultured Dehalococcoidia bacterium | reverse complement strand
AAGGCATCGACGTGCTGCGCAACCTCCTGTTCAACGTCTGCCGCTGCCAGGGAGGCTGGACCGCGAGGTCAATCCTGGATCGGGCGGTCGAGGATGTACGAAACCAGGTCGGCGAGGGACGCGCGCTCTGCGCGCTTTCGGGCGGCGTCGACTCGGCGGTGGCCGCGGCGATCACGTACGCGGCGATCGGCGACCGACTGACCTGCGTGTTCGTCAACAACGGCGTCATGCGCAAGGGCGAACCGGAACAGGTGCAGGAGACGTTCCGCAAACACCTGGGCATCAAGCTGCACTACGAGGACGCCTCCGAGCGCTTCCTCGAGCAGCTCAAGGGCGTCACGGACCCCGAGACCAAGCGCAAACGCATCGGTGAGACGTTCGTCCGCGTCTTCGAGGAGACGGCGGCGGAGTTCGGGCACATCGACTTCATGGTCCAGGGCACGACTTACCCGGACGTGATCGAGAGCGGCCAGACGGCTTCGAAGGGCTCGGCGGCGAAGGTGATCAAGACGCATCACAACGTCGGCGGCCTGCCGGACGACATGGTGTTGCAGGTCGTCGAACCGCTGCGCTATCTGTTCAAGGACGAGGTGCGCGAGGTCGGGCGCGAGGTGGGCCTGCCGGACGAAATGGTCAACCGCCAGCCCTTCCCGGGCCCCGGCCTTTCGATCAGGATCATCGGCGAGGTGACGCCGGAGAAGGTCGCGACACTGCAAGAGGCGGACGCGATCGTCATGCAGGAGATCGAGGCGGCGGGACTATACGACCAGCTCTGGCAGTCGTTCGCGGTGCTGACGGACACGCGCACCGTGGGCGTGCAGGGCGACTATCGCACCTACGGCTACGCGGTGGCGATCCGCGCCGTGACGGCCAACGACGCGATGACTGCAGACTGGGCGCGCCTGCCCTACGAAGTGCTGGCGCGCATGGCGAACCGCATCACCAACGAGGTGCGGGGTGTAAACCGGGTGGTCTACGACATCACGTCGAAGCCCCCCGGCACGATCGAGTGGGAGTAGAGCGACTCTGCTAGACTTCGCTGACACATCTCGGGTTGGCGTTTCTTAGCAGCTGGAGGGTGACGACGATGGCGAAATACCTGGTAAAGGCAAAGTACACACAGGAAGGCGTCAGGGGCCTGCTAAAGGCCGGTGGGACGGCAAGAGTCGAGGCGGTCCAGAAGCTCATGGAGTCCGTAGGCGGGAAGCTCGAATCGTTCTACTTCGCCTTCGGAGATGTGGACGCCTACATCATCGTCGATGTTCCGGACGCGGTCTCGGGTGCCGCAGTTTCTTTGACGGTCGGAGCCAGCGGCGCCGCAGCGATCGAGATTGTTCAGCTACTCACGCCGGCTGAAATGGACCAGGCATCGAAGAAGTCGCCTGCATACCGCGCGCCCGGTCAGTAATCTTCGCGAGCAGCCTTGGACCTGACGCCCTACCGTGACTTCGTGGTCGAGCTGGCGGAGCGTAGCGGCGACCTGATCCGACCTTATTTCGGTGCCGAGGCAAAAGCCCTCGACATCGAGTACAAGGCGGACGAGAGCATCGTCACGCGCGCGGACCGCGAGGCCGAGGCGCTGATGCGCGAGCTGATTCGCGCGCGCTTCCCCAATCACGGCATCCTGGGCGAGGAGTACGGCGAGGAACGCCCGGACGCTGAGTTCGTCTGGGTGCTGGACCCGATCGACGGCACGATTTCGTTCGCGTCGGCGAGCCCGCTGTTCGGGACGCTGATCGCGTTGCTACACAACGGCACGCCCGTGCTGGGAGCGATCCACCAGCCGGTGCTGCACCAGCTCTGCCTCGGTGACGGCGCGACCACAACGCTGAACGGCGCGCTGGCGCACGTCCGGGAAGCGAGGCCGCTTGCGCAGGCAACGCTGCTGGTCACCGACGTGCAGGACGTCGCCAAACACCAGGACGGCGCGGCGTTCGAGTCGCTGATGCGCGATGTGAAGCTGGTGCGCACCTGGGGCGACTGCTACGGCTACCTGCTGCTGGCGACGGGCCACGCGGAGATCATGTGCGACCCGATCATGAACCCCTGGGACATCGCAGCGTTGATCCCTGTCGTACGAGGCGCTGGCGGGGTGATCACCGACTGGCAGGGCAAGGACGCGGTCGACGCGCAGTCCATCGTGGCGACCACATCGCGGGCGCTGCACGACGAGGTTATCGGGAGGCTGAATTCTAGCTGATGTTGTTGAGGACGACAACATCCTTTAGAATCAAAGCATGATCGATACGAAGGGCATGATCACGGTCGCGGAGGCGGCGAAACGCCTGGACCGCTCCATCGAGCAGGTGCGCCGTAAGCTGCGTGAGGGCAAGCTCAAAGGCCAGCGCATCGGCAACCAGTGGTTTGTCGATTTGGTGGCGCTGGAAAGCGCGAAAGGCTCCGGGAAGGATAGGCCTTCTAGGGCTCAAGTACTCATTGCACGGAGATCGCGCCGGAAAGCTGCTGCGAAGGCGCAAGCAGGCGAGAGCCGACCCAAGCCTTTGATTCCCCCAGGGCTGATGGCTGAAGTCGATGAGTTGAGACGCAGAATTGCTGAACGAAATCCCGGCTACGTTTGGGATGCCGTTGAGATGGTCCGGCGTAGCCGAGAGGAAGATCTCCCCTGACTCGCTACGTTTTAGACTCGAACGTCGTCATCGCGTGGCTCTTCCCGGAACGTGGCTCGGACGCCCGCGAGTTCATGGGCAGCTTGCGCGAGGAGGACGAACTCGTTGGCGCCCCGCTGCTCCTTGCCGAATGTACCTCTCTCATACGAAGGGAGATATTCGATCGCCGGCTTGAACATGACCTCGGAACGCGCCGCCTGGACATCCTGCTCAACCTGCCACTTCGTATAGTGGACTCCCGCGTTCAATACTCGCGGGCCATTGAGCTTGCAAGACAATTTCAGCATCGCCGGGCTTACGACATGCAGCATCTGGCTGTTGCAGAGATGGAGCGGGCCGAACTCGCGACCTTCGATCGCGGCCTGCGCCACGCGGCTAGAGAGCTCGGCGTTCCCGTGGCGTCCCTCCTGCCATGAGAGTCCTGCTCATAGGCTCCGGCGGTCGTGAGCACGCGATTGCCTGGAAGCTGGCCCAGTCGCCGCGGCTGACGGAGCTGTTCGTGGCGCCGGGCAACGCTGGTACTGCACAGGTGGGGCAAAACGTCGACCTGGCAATCCCGAAGACGACGGCAGCGAAGGCTGAGATCGACGCATACATGCAGGCCACGACGCAGAAGGCGCGCGAACTGCGGATCGACCTCGCGTTCGTGGCGCCGGACGACCCACTGTCCTGGGGCATGGTCGATGCCTTCGAGGCGGCGGGCATCCCAGCGTTCGGGCCGAGCCAGGCGGCGGCGCGCCTGGAGTCGAGCAAGGCGTGGGCCAAGCAACTGATGCAGCGCCACGGCGTACCACACACGCGCACGCAGGTCTTCGATGACGTGGCAGCGGCGCGCGCGTACGTGCGCGCCGCGCAGACACAGGTGGTGGTCAAGGCGGACGGGCTGGCGGTGGGCAAGGGCGCCATCGTCACCTCGACAACAGACGAGGCGCTCGCGGCCATCGATGAGCTACACGCGCTGGGAGACGCGGGCAAGCGTTTGACGATCGAGGAGCGGATCACGGCGCGTGAGGTCTCAGGACACGGCTTCAGCGACGGCAAGACGCTGGCGCCGATGCCGCTGTCCTGCGACCACAAGACCGTGTTCGACAACGGGAAGGGGCCGAACACGGGCGGCATGGGCGTCTACAGCCCGCCGTGGTGGGCAGCGGCTGGACTGCAGGGCGAGATTACCTCGCGTGTCCTCCAGCCGCTGGTGCGCGCGATGGCGTCTGAGGGGACCCCGTTTCGCGGCATCCTCTACCCCGGTGTGTTCGTGAACGAGTCCGGCATCCAGGTGTTCGAGTGCAATGCGCGCTTCGGCGACCCCGAGGCGCAGGCGCTACTCGTGCGGCTGAATACAGACTTGCTGGAGATAGTCTCAGCGGCGGTCAGGGGGCGTCTGAGCGAAGTGCAGGTCAAGTGGAGCGACGAGGCGTCCGTCTGCGTGGTCATGGCTTCGGGCGGCTATCCGGGGTCGTACGCTACCGGCCTGCCGATCACGGGCCTCGAGGACGTAGACGAGGACGTGGTCGTGTTCCACGCCGGTACGCGACAGCGAGAGGACGGGACGCTGGTAACGGCAGGCGGCCGCGTCCTGGGCGTCACAGCGACCGGCCCGACCCTGGCGGCGGCGCGGCTGAAGGCGTACGCCAACGTGGCGCGCATCCACTTCGAGGGTGCGCACTATCGGCGCGACATCGGGCTGCAGCCGAAGTCCTAGTTATGCGCAAGTCCGTCGTTAGTGGCGCGAGCATCGGACTAGTAGTGGGGCTCGTCATGGCACAGCCGAGCGGTGCAGTCTTGGAGCTTGGCGGCGCTTGTGCAGGACTCGGCGGCCTCGTCAGATTCGCGCTCGTTATGTTGACTCGTCATGGACAGGCCAGTCGATATTTGCCGTTGCGCAGCGTTGTCTAGCGGCTCAGAGGCGAGATACACTGAGCCGTGATCCCCAGATACTCCCGTCCTGAGATGTCCCGAGTATGGTCGGAGGAGAACAAGTTCGCCTCCTGGCTAAAGGTGGAGATCGCCGCGGTGCAGGCCTGGGCAGACCTGGGCGTCATTCCGCGCGAGGACGCCGACAAGATCGCGCGCAACGCATCGTTCCGCCTCGAAGACGTCGAGCGCTACGAGCGCGAGCTGCACCACGACATGAACTCCTTCCTGCGCTCCGTGAGCGACAGCCTCGGCCCGGAGTCGCGCTGGGTGCACCTCGGCCTCACGTCCTACGACACC
>CAZNHI010000229.1:0-4849 GCA_964572535.1 uncultured Dehalococcoidia bacterium | reverse complement strand
GAAGGGGGCGGCACGCCGGCCCTGCTCGAACGCCTGCGTCAGCTTGACCCCGAAGCCGCCGCGCGTATCGACGGCTCCAACCCGCGACGGATCGTGCGCGCCATCGAGGTTGTCCAGCGCGAGGGGCGCCCGCTCGCCGCTTGCCAGGCCCGTAGCCCCATCGAAGCCGATGTGCTCATCCTCGGCCTGCAGCTGCCCCGCGACCAGCTCCACGCCCGCCTCGATGCGCGTACAGACGCCATGTACGCCGCCGGCCTCGTCGAAGAGGTGCGCCGCCTGCGAGATGAGGGCAGGGGAGAGGCCCCATCCGTGCGCGGCGGCGCCGGCTACCGGGAGGTCTCGCAGCACCTCGACGGCGCCTTCGACCTCGCCGAGGCGATCCGGCTGCACAAGTTCGCCAACCACCGCCTCGTGCGCAGCCAGAACGCCTGGTTCAAGCCCGCGGACCCGCGCATTACCTGGCTGGACGCCACCAGCGACGCGTCAACGCACTGTGTCGATGCTGCGCGCGCCTGGCTCGCCAAGCGGAACGCAGGCCCAACGTAGGGACGGACCTTCAGGTCGGTCCGCAGCCCGCCATGCGCACAACGAAATCTCTTACCGCCGCCCACGCTTCGATGCCCCGGCTTTCAAGCCGGGGTGCTCCTAACCGCCTGCCTCGCTGGACGCCCGGCGCCTGCTTCTCGATAATTGCCGTACGGGAGAGGCAGACTTGAAATTCGCCAAGTACCACGGCGCAGGCAACGACTTCATCCTCGTTGACGGCAACGGCCCCCAGCGCGACTGGAGCGCCGTCGCCCTGGCGATCTGCGATCGCAACCTCGGCGCCGGCGCGGACGGCCTGATCATCGCCCTGCCCACGGTGAACGACGCTCACGCACGCATGCGCCTGTTCAACTCGGACGGCTCTGAGGCGGAGATGAGCGGTAACGGCGTCCGCTGCTTCGCCAAGTACGTCGTAGAGCAAGGCCTCGCACACCCAGCCGGCGACGACCTGCGCGTCGACACCGGCGCCGGCGCGATCGTGGTGAAGTTGCAGCGCCGCGGGGCCGAGGTCATCGGCTCCACCGTCGACATGGGCTCCCCGCGCTTCCGGCCGGACGAGATCCCGGTCGCGGTCGAACACCCGGCGCCCGTGCTCGACCTGCCCGTGCGCGTGGACGGCCGCGACTACGCGGTCAGCTGCGTCTCCATGGGCAACCCGCACGCCGTCCATTTCGTCCAGAGCACGGTGGCGGACTTCCCGTTGCGCGAGATCGGCCCCAAGATAGAGCACCACGCGCTCTTCCCGGCCCGCGTCAACTTCGAAGTCGCGCAGGTCATAGATCGAAGCCACATCGTTTCGCGTACTTGGGAGCGTGGCGTCGGCGAGACGCAGGCCTGTGGCACAGGAGCATCCGCGATCATGGTGTCGGCCCGCCTGCACGGCTGGGTCGACGACCTGGTTGAGGTCAACGAACCCGGCGGCGTCCTCACGCTGCGATGGAACGGGAGCGGCAGCGTTTTTCTTACAGGACCCGCGGCCTTCGTCTACGACGGCGACTGGCCCGACTAAACCAGATAGAGGCAAACAGCTATGGTGCAATATCGCAGACTAGACCCCCTTGCCAACGCCGGCCCCTGGCAGCGCGCCGTCAAGCGGCCCGTCAAGTCTTTCACGCTGACCGAGGAGCAGTTCAAGCGCATCGAAGAGCGGCGCCCGCAGCTCATCGTCAGCGACGCCGAAGCGACCGTCGCCGGCCGGCCATATCGCGACTTTCTGGAGGTGCACTACGCCTTCCCGGACGTTCAGGAGTTCAGCAACCACTTCACCGAGGTCTTCGACCGCTGCACCCGCGCCTCCAGCAAGCAGGAGGCGCCACGCGGCGTCGTCGTCCACTTCCGCGACCGTCCCAACCGCGCCCTGGCTGAGACGATGTTCTGGGAAAGCGCCCTGGTCGAAGGCGGCCACTGGGTGGAGCTGGATTACCTCACCGTCCCGGAACAGGACGATCCCGGTAACACGATCGAAGGCGGCTTCCAGGTACGCGACGCCTCAGAGGCCGACCGCGACACGATCTCGCGTCTCGAGGCCGAGGTCGTGGGACTGGCGCCCCTGACCTCCGGCGGCGTCGACAGCCTCTACCAGGAGTCGCGCTGGCTCAAGCTGGTGACGACCTCCTCCGGCGTGCCCGTCGGCTGCGTCGTCCTGCGTACAGAATCGGCAGGCTGGGGCATCATCGATGACGTCTTTCTGCTGCAGGCCGTACGCGACCAGCTGCGAGCGCCCCTGGTGCGCTGGACCATGGCTTTCCTGCGCAACAACGGCGGCCGCCGCCAGCGCCGCCGCGTCTACCTGGGCAGCTCCGAAGAGGTCGCTCTGCTACGTGAATGCGGCTTCTCACCCGCCGAGACCGGCGTCGACTACACGCGTCCCGTAGACCCCGCCGACGTACAGCGCAACATCGAAGACCGCAAGTCGGGCTCGATGATCAAATTCGGCGATTGGCGCTAAGATCCTGAGACCAGCTTGTTCGCCCCTTTAGCGGGGTATGAGGCGTCCCCCAGCTTCAATCCCGAGACCGCCTGTTTGACTCGCTGAGCGTTAACAGCAACACCCGAACTACGTCTGGTACGTTGCCGCAGACATGCCATGCCTACTGCAGGATGGGACGAACACGTATGGGTGGGGGCTTGGTTTGTCTCCGTCTCGCATGGTTCCGGCGTGCAAACCTACCGGAACCGTCGACGGCTTCGGCGGCCCGACGGGCCATCCTGCGGGCGGTCGGGTATGGTTGCAGCCGACGTTCTTCGCGCACAATGGCTCCACGTGCGTATGAACATCGAGTACGCGAGTCGTATCGATGGCGCTAAGACTGCGTAACATCGGTACTGGACCCGTGCTGATCGTCCCGCCGGGCTGGATTAGCCATCTTGAATCGTGGGAGGACGCTGCGCCGGCACCCTCCTTCGCCATGCGCTTGGCTGAACGCCACATGCTTGTGAAATACGACCGGCACGGCTGCGGGCTTCCGCATTCGGCTCGATTCGTTGGTAGGAGGTAGCTTCTGATGTCGATCGTTGGACGCCAGTTCGGACGTCCCCGGGGCCTACTGGGGCGGATCGTCGGTCGAATGATGGCCCGAGGCAATGCGGACTTCAACAAGTGGTTAGTCCACGAGATCAGCGGGCTGGGCATGAATGATCTGAGGCGCATCGTTGAACTCGGGCCCGGACCCGGCATTGGCCTCCAGGAAACGCTCCGTGCCTTTCCCGAAGCGCGCGTGTGGGGCGTCGATCTGTCACCGGAGATGCTGTCCCAGTGCCGTAAGCGCAACCTCGATCAGATCAGCTCGGGTAGGCTGATCCTCCTGGAAGGCGATGTGGCATCGCTCCAAGAGCTTGCGCCTGTCGACCTTGTGCTGGCGGTCCATGTCCTTTACTTCTGGCACCAACCCGCAACGGAGCTCGCGCAGCTTCACCGCGTCCTGCGACCAGGCGGACTGCTTGCCCTGGGATATCAGCTGAGGCTGAACATGCCGGGGATGGCACAGAGGAACTTCCCGAAGGAGGGGCACCTGCTCTACGACAGTGACGATGAGCTGTCGATTCTCCTGGACGCAGCTGGTTTCACGAATGTGAGGTTCGTGGTCAAGGGCGGGAGCGAAGCCCCAGCGGGCCGCCTCGCACTCGCCACCGTGTGACCCGGAATAGCAGCGAACACGAAGCCGGCTCCGTCGCTGGTGTCACGCTTTGTTCTCCAGGCTGTGCGCAATGCCGGTGAGATACCCCCCCCCCCGGCGTTGACCACGCGACAGCCACGGCGAGATAACGATGCGCCCTACTGCTCCACCACCCGCACGATGCCGCGCATCCCGTAGGCCTCGTGCCCCGGCAGGTGACAGACGAAGGCGTACTCGCCCGGCGCGTCGAAGGTAACCACCGTGGTCCGCGTCTCGAACGCCGGGATCGTCACCTCGGTTGGCACCGCGTCGTGGTAGGGCTCCGTGCCCAGGCGATGCCGCCGGTGTACGTCCTCCGTGCCGACGATCCATTCGTGCTCGATCGGATCTTCGTTGCGTAGCTCGAAGGTCACCGGCACGCCCGCGGCCACCGTCACGCTCTCTGTCTGGAAGTGCGAGAAGTGGATCGCAATCGTGTGCCGGTCGCTGGGGGCGTCGGGGCGGTCCGAGTTACCGGACCACCCCAACGCCAACCCTGCCAGCACACCGAGCAGCGGCAGCAGGCCGTAACGCCAGCGCTTCATGACCGCTGCTTCTCGCCTGTTTGTCGCGCCACCACGAAGCCAATCGCTGCCGCCGCGAGGCCGGTCAGCAGCCAGTACTTCGTGTTGCCGGAATCAGACTTCGATACCTCGAACCCGGCAGCCCGCCGCGATGGTTCGCCCTGGCCGCTGGCGTCCACCGCCAGGTCGAAGGTCAGGGCCGAAGCCGGTGCGTCGATGCTCAGCTTGGTTAGCCACGCTGAGGTGGGCACCCATCCCATGCCGTCGTCGGAGCGCAGGTCATCCAGCAGCCGCTTGGTGGCTGCATCGCTGTGCTCCAGGGACATTGCGTCGTGCGGCCCCGGCAGCAGGCTCGGCGTACCGTCTGTGAGCAGGTACACGTCTGCTTCCACGCGGTCGGTGGGCTGCTTGCCCAGACCAAGTATGCGCAGCGGCACCCAGGGGTTCGTCGTCGGGATGGTCAGATGGACGGGCGTCCCGTCACCGACCTGCTGTCCGCGCGCCTTGGCAGCGTCGCCGTCGAACACCGCGGCCAGGAAAATCGGGCTGCGCTCGGCGTAGAAGTCGAGCACTTCGGGCGCGTCGGGCGAGAGGCGGAAGCCGTGGTTCGTCGCCCACTTCGCC
>CAZNHI010000228.1:0-4860 GCA_964572535.1 uncultured Dehalococcoidia bacterium | reverse complement strand
ACCTCCTGGATAGTCAGGGCCTTGTCCGGGTGGCCTTTGACGTAGATGCGCCCGGCGTCGTAGACAATGTCGTCCGGGTGCGCCTCCAGCATCTGGCCGGCGAACTTCTTCGCCTTCTCCTTTACCTTCTGCACAGACATGACGATGGCCGTGCCGCCTATGGCGATGGCGCGGCTACCGAAGGTGCCGATGCCGAACGGTACCTGACTCGTATCGCCGTGGAGCACGGTGACGTCTTCGAACGGCACGCCCAGCTCCTCAGCCACGATCTGGGAGAACGCGGTCTCTCCGCCCTGGCCGTGTGGTGATGTGCCCGTGAGGACAGTGACTTTGCCCGTGCGCTCAACGCGGACGCTACCGCCCTCCCAGCCGCCTCCCGGCACCATGGCAGAGGGGCCGATGCCGCAAATTTCCACGTAAGTGCACAGACCGATGCCCAGGTAGCGACCTTGCTTGCGCCCCTCCTCCTGCTGGCGGCGGAGATCGGCGTAGCCTGCTTTCTCCAGCGCCAGGTCGAGCGTCGGTTCGTAGTCGCCGCTGTCGTAGATCTGCCCCGTAACCGTCTTGTAGGGGAAGGCTTCCTTCTCGATGAAGTTGCGGCGTCGTAGCTCGGCAGGGTCCAGGTTCAATTTCTTGGCGAGTATGTCCATGCCGCGCTCGATGAAGTACGTGGCCTCGGGGCGGCCGGCGCCGCGGTAGGCGTCTGTCGGGGTCTTGTTGGTGTAGACCTCCGTGACCTCCGCGTAGAGGGCCGGGACCTTGTAGAGACCGGGGAACATCAGCGTGGTCAAGGTGGGGATGGCGGCGGTCAGCAGCTGCTGGTAGGCGCCGATATCGGCCACGACACGCATGCGCTGGCCCAGGAGGCGTCCGTCGCTGCGGGCTGCCAGCTCGATCTCGCCGTGAATGTCGCGGCCATGGATCGTCGTGACGAAGTTCTCGGTGCGGTCCTCGATCCACTTCACGGGCTTGCCGAGGCGGATGCTGGCCAGCGAACAGAGGATGTCCTCAGCGTAGACGTCGATCTTGCAGCCGAAGCCGCCACCGACCTCCGGGGCGATGACGCGCACCTTGTGCTCCGGGATGCGCACCAGGCCGGAGAGCAGCCACTTGAGCAGATGGGGCACCTGTGTCGAGGACCAGACGGTCAGGGTCTCTTGGCCCGGGTCGTAGTGGGCAAGGACGCCGCGGGTCTCCATGGGGTTGGGGATCAATCGGTGGTTGAACATCCACTGCTTGATCGTCACGTCGGCGTCGCGGAAGGCGGCGTCGGTGGCTTCCTTGTCGCCGATCGGGACGACGACGCAGACGTTGGTGTTGAACTCGGGGTGGAGCAACGGCGAGCCGTCCTGCATCGACTTCAGCGGGTCGACCACCACCGGCAGGTCCTCGTAGTCGACCTCGACCAGGTCGGCGGCATCTTTGGCCACGTAGCGGTCGGAGGCCACGATGGCGGCGATGCCTTCGCCGACGAAGCGCACGACTCCGTCCGAGAGGGGGTAGCGCGTTGCGGAGTTGCCGAGTGCAGCGGCCGTCGGGAGCTTCTCGCCCCAGGCCTTGGCCTCCGTGCCGGTCATGACCATCTCGACGCCCGGCGCTGCGCGGGCCGCCGACGTATCGACGTTGCGCAGGCGGGCGTGGGCACGGCTACTGCGCACGATCGACATGTGCAGCATGCCGGGCAGCTTGATGTCGTCCACGTAGGTGCTGAGGCCGGTGATCAGCCGCGGATCTTCGCGGCGGCGCACCGGCTCACCGATGAGCTTCGGGAGCTGACGTGCAATCGTCATGTCTATTTGCCTCGCAGGGTGGCCGCGGCCGACTGAACGGCCTTGACGATGTTGTGGTAGCCGGTGCAGCGGCAGTAGTTGCCCCGAAGGCCCTCACGAATCTCGTGCTCGCTGGGGTCCGGGTTGTCGCGCAGGAGACCGTAGGCGGACATGATCATGCCCGGAGTGCAGTAGCCGCACTGCAGGCCGTGCTCGTCCCAAAACGCCTGCTGCAGCGGATGCAGCAGGCCGTCCTGCTTCAGGCCCTCCACGGTGAGGATATCGGCGCCTTCGGCCTGGACGCCGAACATGGTGCAGGACTTCACGGAGGCGCCGTCCAGGAAGACGGTGCAGGCGCCGCACTGGCTGGTGTCGCAGCCGATGTGGGTGCCGGTGAGCTGCAGGTCTTCCCGCAGCACGTGCACCAGGAGCATGCGTGGCTCCACCTCCACCTCCAGCTTCTTGCCGTTGAGCGTGAATGCGACCTTGCGTTTTGCCATTAGCCCAGCCCTTCTTTCACTCTTGCCGAATCTCTTAGCTGCAGGGCGTCCTCGACGTTCTTGAGGAACGCCTGGGTGAGCGCCTTGGAGGCGGAGGGGAGCAGCCTCTGTCCGACGGCGGCGAGCGGCCCGGAGATGCGAGCTTCGCCGCGGTAGCGCACGAGCGTGCCGCCGTCCGAGGGCTCGAGGTCCACCTCGCCGAGGCCCCTGATCTCCGCGTGGCCGCTGCGGGCTTCGACGCGGATCTTGGCTCCGGTGTACGGGTGTTCTTCGGTGAGCTCCAGCGTGCCCTTGTAAAGGCCCTTGATTACGCCGATGCCGACGCTGGCGGAGCCGGAGAAAGCGTTGGGCGCCGTCTGCGTCAGCTCTTTGCAGCCGGGGATCGTCAGGCGCAGGGTGGACTCATCGTGGAGGGTCTGCCAGACAACCTCCGGAGGCGCGGGCAGCCAGTGTTCGCCGGTGATGTCCATGCGCTGGGGCCTTCGGCTGCGACTAGTGCGTTCCTGCGGGGGAGGGTGCGCGGCGATTATTCGCCGCGTGACCCTGGATGTCAATGAGCCGGGGGGGGGGGGCTACGCCTTGAGCAGGCCCCGATGGCGCGCCTGGTCGGCCCCGTACTCACCCACGATCCCACCGCAGAAAAGAGTCCAATGTCCCATCTGCGCAGTGAATTCGGCTCTGGTGGTGGCACACCTTGGTGGACAATGCTTCAGGCGCTAATGTTCTTTGAGGAGGAAGCGAGCGTGCCTTTACAGTTCAGCCACAAGAAAGCCCACGAAGTGCCTCAGCCTGGCCCGGCTAGCCGGGTCACAGAAGCTTTCGCGGCGATCATGAGAGAAATGGCCAGAGTGGCGCCTGATATGGTCCTGGAGATTGAGACCGGCGACGCGAGGACAATTCGTGTCACAAAGATGCTCGTCACGAGAGCGGGCAGTGAATTGGGGACGCCGTGGCGGCAATGGCACGTCGGGACGAAGGTCTACGCCAGGCCAATGGAGGCGACCGAACGGCGGCGGGAACGCTCAGAGAGGGCGAACCGCGCCGACCACCGGAATTAACACCGGCCACGATCCGGCGCTGGTGTGACTACGCCTTCAACAACCCGCGGTGGCGCAGGGCGCGTTTGGGAAGAGCCTCAGCCGGATGCTGTGCCGGGCTCGATTGCGTCTCCGAGGCCGCGCGCCACGGTCCTGGGGGCGCGCGCGATGCGTTCTGTGTCCAGCTTGCCTCGCGGGAAGAAGGACGCCGCGGCCAGGCTGAGGGCGGCCGCCGCCATGACGATGAAGAACACTTCATGCAAGGAGGCAGAAAGCGCGTGCTGCATGGCGTCGAGCACCTCGACTGGCAGCGCGGCGCGGTCCTCGGCGGTGAGCAGCGCATCGGCGGTTTCGCCAGGCGGCAAGCTAGGGATGTCGGCGAGGCGCTCCGCCATGCGGCTGTTGAGCAGTGCCCCCATGACGGCGACGCTGATGCTGCCGCCGATCGAGCGGAAGAACTGCGTCGATGCGGTTGCGATGCCGCGCTGTTCCCATTCGACCGAGTTCTGCACGGCGATGACGCAGGCGTTGGTGATGAAGCCCATGCCGATGCCCATGAAGAATCCGGCTACGGAGGCGATGTAGATCGACGTCTCCGCGCTGACGAAAAGCATTCCGATAGCGCCGCCGACCAGCAGCGAGCCGCCGGTGACCGCTGAGGGGAAGAAGCCGAACTTGATGATCATGCGACCCGATGCCATGGCTCCGAAGATCCAGCTGATCGACATGGGGGCGAGGATGAGGCCAGCGCGCGTCGCGGAGCCTCCGTTGACGCCCTGCTCGAACAGCGGCACGTAAGACTGCACGCCAATTGCGAGGCCACCCGCCAGGAACACGGCCAGACTAGCGGCGATGATCACGCGGTGCTTGAACAAAGACAGTGGCACCATTGGCTCCGGCGCCCTGCGCTCTTGCAGGACAAAGAGCGTCAGCAGGACACCGGAGAGCGCCAACAGCCCGAATGTCTCGGGCGCCGCCCAGCCGAAGCGGCGGCCGAACTGCAGCAGCACGAGCAACAGGCTGACCACGGCCCCTGCCAGCAGTAGCGCGCCGAGGATATCGAGGCGGTGCGGGCGGCGTTGGTGATCCTCGGAGTAGAAGCGGCTGATCAGGATGATCGTCGAAACACCGAGAGGCATCGTGACAAAGAAGATCCAGCGCCAGCTGATCTCATCCGTCACGATGCCGCCGACCAGTGGCCCGGCCAGCGCAGTGACGCCCCAGACGCCGCTGAAGAAGCCCTGCATCTTCGCCCGTTGCTCGATCGAGAAGGTGTCGCCGATGATCGTCATGGTCGCGGGCATGACGGCGCCCGTGCCGAAACCGACGAGCGCGCGGCTTGCGATCAGCATCTCCATGCTCTGTGACAGTCCGCAGAGCGCGGAGCCAACCAGGAAGACGCTGACGCCCCAGATCAGGATCGGCTTGCGGCCGTAGAGGTCGGCGAGTTTGCCGTAGACGGGCATCATCACCGTCGCGGTGAGCAAGTTGACGGAGAACACCCAGCCGAACAGCTCGAGGCCGCCGAGGCTGCCGACGATCTTCGGCGCAGCC
>CAZNHI010000227.1:0-4933 GCA_964572535.1 uncultured Dehalococcoidia bacterium | reverse complement strand
GACAGCCAGCAGGTTGTCCACCCGATAGATAGCCTGCAGCAGGTGACGGACGCGAACGAGATCGTGGGGGTGCAGCGCGCGATTAAGGACATTTACGTCGACCCGCTGATCAAGCAGTACATCGTGGGGCTGGTGGACATGACGCGCCAGCACGAGTCGGTGTATCTGGGCGCCTCGCCGCGCGGGTCGCTGGCGCTGTTCAGGACATCGCAGGCGCGGGCGTTGCTGGATGGGCGCGACTACGTCATACCAGACGACGTGAAGGAGCTTGCCTACACGACGCTGGGACACCGAGTGATCGTGAGTCCATCTGCGCGGGTGAAGAGCGTTACGGCCTCAGACATAGTTTTGGGCTGCCTGGAGCGCGTGCCGGTACCCGGTACGCGCGCTCGAGGCGGGCAGCCCCGTTAGGGGAATCCTGTGATCGAGCTGGTTAGGGAGGGCTGGGACCTCCTGATCAGGCGCCACCTCTCGCTGACGCTGATCGGCGTGATCCTGGTGGTCTGCCTGATGTCGGCACTTTCGACGGGGTTCTGGCTGCCGACGCGGCTGGCTTACGTGATCCTGCTGGGCGTGCCGATCGCCTATTTCTGGGCGAGGGCGAACGCGCGTAACCTGGACGTGACGGTCGAGAGGCCGGTCGACAGGCTGCAAGAGGGCCAGGAGTTCATCGAGCGGATCACGGTGAAGAACCTGAGCTGGTTCTCCAAGCATTTGTTGGAGGTCAGTGACCCTTCGGACATGCCGGGGCATAACGCGAACCAGGTGATCTCGCTGGGGCCGCGGGAGGCGCGGGCGTGGCGTTCGACGACGCCGTGCCGTTTGCGAGGGCTGTTCAGCGTGGGGCCGGTGACGATCACGACAGGCGACCCCTTCGGGTTCTTCAAGCACACGATGACTTACGGCCGGCCGCAGAGCATTCTGGTCTACCCACGGGCGACGGAACTGCCGAATTTCTACGTGCCGCCGGCCAACCTGCCGGGTGAGGGCCGCTTCCGCAAGCGCACGCACTACGTGACGCCGAACGCGTCCGGGATCCGGCCGTATGAATACGGCGACAGCTTCAACCGCATCCATTGGCCGACGACGGCGCGAACCGGCTTGCTGATGGTCAAGTTGTTCGAGATGGACCCCGCGTCCGACATCTGGATCATCCTGGACCTGGAAAAGTCCGTGCACGTGAGCGAGGGCGAGGAGGGGACGGAGGAGTTCGGGATCAAGGTTGCAGCCTCGATTGCGCGCTACTTCCTGGTGGCGAACCGGTCCGTGGGGTTCATCAGCTTCGGCAAGAAGCTGTTTGTGGAAGAGGCGGAGCGCGGGGCGCAGCACTACACGCGGATCCTGGAGGCGCTGGCGCTCTCGACGGCGGAGGGCGACGTGCCGATCGGGACGCTGATCAGCGAGGAATCGAAGCGCTTTGGGCGGCATACCACAGTGGTGGTAATCACGCCTTCGACATCGGAGGAGTGGGTCGGCTCGTTGCAGTTCATTGCGGAGCAGGGCGTGAAGGTGGCGGCCGTGCTGCTGGAGCCGAGCACGTTCGGTGGCGAGGAGAACTCGCTAATGGTGTTCGGGGCGCTGGCGGCTTCGGACGTGTACACGTACCTGGTGCGACGGTCAGATGACCTGATCACGTCGCTCGCGGTTGGCATGGAAGGCACGACGACAGAGGCGATACCGAGGCGGCCGGAATGAGACAGGTGGGGTGGGGAGAGGTATTCCAGCCGAGGCGTCCTGAAGGTGGGACGCCGCAGAAGGCGCGCTTCTCGTTCCTGAGCTGGCTTTCGCGGTACGGCGTGGTGACGTGGGAAGACATTGTCACGCTGGCGATCGTGATGGTCGGGTTCCTGACGATCGTGAGATCGATCGACAGCGCCGATTGGGTGGACGAGATGCCGTCTCTGTACGAGATCGGCTTCCTGGGCTTGGTGCTGGGGCTGGTGATGGCGCAGAGCCGCGTGCCGACGCTGCTGGCGCACCTGGCGGGCGCGACGGTTGGCGTGCTGGGGATGCTGTACATAGTCGGGACGGAGATCGAAGGGTCGTTGCCAGACCGGACGTGGAACATCCTCGAGCGGCTGAGGGTGTGGGGCGACGCCGTGGTGAGCGGTGGCATCTCCAACGACAACATCCCGTTCGTGGTGCTGGTGGTGGCCGCGACTTACCTGGCGGCGTACCTGGCGGCGTGGAGCATCTTCCGCTGGCAGAACGCATGGCTGGGATTGATCCCGGGCGGGCTGGCGCTGCTGACGAACATCAGCTACCTGCCGGGGCAGAAGAGCCTGCCGCTGGTGATCTACCTGTTCTGCGCGATCCTGCTGGTGGCACGCGTGAATCTGCTGCGGCAGGCGCGCGAGTGGCGGGCGCAGCGGACGAGGTATCCGGACTTCATCAGCCTGAGCGTGCTGAACATCACGGTTTGGATGGCGCTGGGGCTGCTGGCAATCGCGTGGGTGCTGCCGGTGGGCAGCGGCAGCGGGTTCTTGTACTCGGTGTGGGTGAAGGTAACGGCGCCGGTCGTCGAGCCGCTGTCGGGGCTCAGTCGCGTGTTCAGCGCGATCGACAGCAAGAAGGGCGGGCAGGTGCACCAGTTCGGCGCGACGTTGCCGCTGCAGGGCGAGATCACGCTGGGCACCGCCGAGGTACTGCAGGTCACCGCGTCTGAGACGGGGTTCCTGCGGGCGCAGGTGTACGACGTGTACACGGCGCAAGGGTGGAAGGTTGGCGATTCGGTCCAGATCACGAACGGCTCATGGCCGGCGTCGCAGGCGATGCAGGGCGTGGAAGAGGCGACGCGCCAGATCAGGCGGCCGGTAGTGCTGCAGGTCACGGCGTCGAAGAAGTCGAACATCATCGCGACGCTGGGGCAGCCGCTGGCGGTGAACGTAAACACGCGTGTGGTGTTCGGGCCGGGGCCAAGCGACGTTACGTCCGTGAGGCCGGCGCGCAGTCTGGATGAAGAGGACCAGTACCGAGTCGACAGCACGGTGAGCAACGCATCCATCAACGCTCTGAAGAGCGTGCAGGCTGTGTATCCAGCGTGGACGGGGGCGTACCTCCAGCTACCGTCCGATCTGCCAGCGACGATCCGTAACAAGGCGCTGGAGGTTACAGCCGGGGCGATTACACCGTACGAGAAGGCGGCGGCGATCGAGCTGTTCCTGCGCACTTATGGAATCAACCTGGACATTGCCGCGGCGCCGCCAAAGAAGGATTCGGTGGAGTACTTCCTGTTCGATGTGAAGGAGGGGTACTTCGACTATCACGCTTCGGCGATGGTGGTGATGCTGCGTTCGTTGGGTATACCGTCGCGCATGGCGGTGGGCTACGCGATCGACGGCAACGACCGAGTGCCGCAGACCAACGTGTACATCGTGCGGGAGGGGAACGCGTTCGCGTGGCCGGAGGTGTACTTCCCGGGCCTGGGCTGGGTGGAGTTCAACCCGACGCCGAGCGAGCCGCCGGTGGTGCGCTCGGGCATCGACGGGGGGTTTGCGCCGGGGTTCGACGCGACGGACGCGGCCCTGGATGACGCGTTCTTCCTGCCCGGCGGCGCTGAGACAGCGAGTGGCGCGGCAGGAGAGCTGGACAGCCTCGTGATCGACGAGGGTTCCGGGCTGGTGAGCAGGATCATCCTGACAATTGTGGTTGGAGTGGTGGCGATATCCGCCCTGGGCGCAGGGATTTTCCAGTACAGCTGGCAGCACGGCCTGAGAGGGATGGCTTACCCGGTGCAGGTGTGGGAGAAGACGCTACGCCTGGCGCGCTGGGCCAAAGTGCGGCCGTTGCCGCAGGAGACGCCGCGAGAGATTGTGGCGCGGCTGCGCCAGCAGCTGCCTGAGGTCGATGACCTGGAGTACCTGGGGGAGAGCTACATCCGCAGCCGCTACGGCCGCAAGGAGCTGACGGAGAGCGAGCGGGAGCGGCTGGCCGGGGTGTGGAAGCAGTCCAGGAACACGTTGCTGTCACGGTTGCTGCGGTGGCGGTAGCGCGTTAAGGGTTACCTTTCCCCTTTATCCCCCTCGCCTTCGACTGAGCTCAGGACGTGCTCGCGAGGCGAGGTTTTTTTGTTGGTGCGCCGGTGGGTCGCGGTACCCCGGGCTGAACCCCGGGGCATCGGAGCGTGAGAGAGAGGGGTAGGGGCGGTTCGCGAACCGCCCAAACGGTTCGCGGGGCGCGGCGCGGAGAGTTGTGTTCTGAACGGGGCGTTGCCCCTAGCCCTCTCCCAGGGGAGAGGGGATCACGTTGTCGGTGTCGTGGGGTGTTGTCCTGGGCGCGGAGATCCCCGACTCTGAGTAATCTCCCTCGCGGGAGGGGGATTACTGGCCTTCGGGAGTGGGTTCGTCGGTGGCTTCGGGGAGAAGGTCTCGGGCGCGGAGGAGGTCTGCTTCGGGGACCTGGACGCGGCAGCCGTAGGGGCTGATGCCGAGGAAGGAGACGGCGTCTGAGGCGCGGATCATGGCGCGAATGCCGCCATCGCGCAGGATGGAGACCCAGATTTCGGCGGTGAACTGATCCGGGGCGGTGGCGAGGTGGACCCAGCGGCTGTTGGTCATGGGATCAGGGTACCGCACGGTAGAAGTTCACAGTTCAGAGTTTTCAGTTATCAGCTATCAGTAGGCGGACCAGTCCAGGGCAGGGGCTTGGTTAGAGACGCGGCGTAGGGGTGCACGGCCGTGCGCCCCTACGGTTGTCCGACTGAATCGCAGGGAAAGGTGTCTTGAGGGCGGCAAGGGTCTTAGTAGTCGGGACCGGTGGGGCCGGAGCCGGGGCCGGAGCGGGGGGTCTGCTGCTGCTGGCGCAGGAGATCGAGGATGGCGATGGCTTCTTCGAAGGTTAGCTCTTCGTCGATGCCGGCGAGGGCTTCTGCGAGGGTGCGCTCGAAGCTTTGGGCGCTGCCGGGCGTGGGGTTGGGCGTGCCGGAGCCGGCTCC
>CAZNHI010000226.1:0-4934 GCA_964572535.1 uncultured Dehalococcoidia bacterium | reverse complement strand
CCAGCGTCGCGAATGGCAGCCCGTCGCGCAGCGCCAACTCCAGGTACGCCGCGTCGTACGCCGTCAGCCCCTGCGACCGCGCCAGCTCCAGCACGCTGCCGAGCGCCACGTCCGGCATTACGTCGTGGATCGATACCGGCAAATCCAGCGTCTCCTCAACGGCCGCGATCACGCCCGCGAGCGTGATGCGCCCGCGACGCTCACCCGCCAGCAGCCCGTTGGCGACCTCCAGCGGCCACAGAGACGGGACCAGTCCTTCGTCCTCCCGGAGCCTGTCGAGGACGCGGTCGGCGTACTCGGAGACCTCGTCTTCGAAGTGCCACGCCAGCGCCACGGAGGCGTCCAGGACGAACGGCATCAGTACTTGCGGCCCTCGTTGATCAGCTCGCGCGGCGTGATCCCGCCCAGCGTCCGGCCCTTCCGAGACTCCCGGATCGCCGCTATCGCCTCCTCCACGCTCCGCCGCCTCTCCCGCACCGGCACCAGGCGCGCGACCGGCTTGCCATGACGCGTGATCGTGATGCTCTCCCCCGCCTCAACCTCCGCGAGCAGCTGCGCCAGGTGCGTTTTGGCAGCGTAGACGCCGACTTCCTTCATCACAGCCTCTATTCTGGTCTGAGTCTGGTCTGACTTCTAGTCTACACCAGGGGCGAGACGTTAGCCACAGATTTCGCGGATTTAGCACAGATTCAGGCTCGGCCTTGAGGCTATCATCGAGACGACTTGGCGAGGTGAACATGATGCCATCGAGAGATTTAGAGAAGGATGCGCTCGGCGCTGACGAAGACTGGATTGGGAACGGCGCTGCCTTCAAGTGTCCCGTCTGCGGGAAGATTTACATAGTGAGCGCCTTCCTCAACAGAAAAGGGCGAGCCTGCCCGAGTTGCGGTCGATCGCGTGGCTCGGTGTCAAAGTGGTCCGCTAGAATCGTCTGGTAGAGATGGGTGGCGCGGCGCCGCGCCGCCTGCCTGCCCCACCCTCGGCGTCGTCTTCGCCTCCAGTGCCCACGCCCGCAGCTGGAGCAGCACAACGCCCTCCAGCGCACCCTCAGGCATAGCACGGCTCCTTTTCGCAACCCCCGCAGCGTACAGACGCCCGCCGCCACTGGCCAGCGGCCCGGCGGCCACGCCCGGGCAGCCCGCGGCGTTTCGACCAGACGCCAGGGGAGTCTGTGGAACGACGTCGCTCATAGGACGTATTTCAGTCGCCGACGCGCTAAGTAGTGCTCATGTCTGCATCGGGCTAGTATGTAACAACAGCACACATGAGCGACAGGCAAGACATCCACGTGACCCCAGGGCAGGACACCATTCGGCGGTTCAGATACCAATTGGAGTACGTCGTCTTGCGGTGGCTCGATTCGCTTAGTGACTCCGGTGTTTCTGTAGTCTCTGAACTGGACGAGGATCTGGAAGTGATTCAGGCGAGCGTGGCTCGCGAACGAATACAGGTTAAGACAATGTCCTCTGGGGCATGGACCGTTCGTCAACTCCTCCCGATCTTGAAACGATTCGGTGACCAGTTCATCGACGATGAAAGCCTAACGTTCAAACTCGTATCGAATGCATTAGGAAACGAGGAGGTTCAGAGGCTGAGTGCAGGTCTTGAACTCGTGCGAAGGAGCGGAACACCCACAAGTAACCAACGGAAAACCATTCGCCAAACTGCCGCGAGATTGTATTCATCAGCGGATGGAGACGCCCTTCTGCGGAGCACGAGCTTCGAGTTGGGCAAAGAAAGCATGGATTCCCTCGCAGCAGTGATCAGAGATCGGCTTCATCGCATTTGCGAGGAGAGATACGACGCTGCCACGTCCACGGCTCATCTTGATGCCCTATACGACCGCCTACTGGCCGTGGTTTTCCAGCGGTCCTCAAGCAGTTACCTCGGCGATCGCACTCTCACGGCAACAGAATTGGATCAACTCCTATCCATCGAGATTGCCCGCATCCCCCTTCCAAGAGGGACAAACCTGGCTCAGCTTGGTCGCAATGTCGCTGCGCTCGCGGCCGGTAGAACGCCTCTTCCCAGCCCCGTGCAGGACGACGAGGGGGATATTAGGAAGCCTAGGGGTCTCGGCGAGGAAGGTGAAGCGCGACGTAAGGAGCTTCAAAGCCTCCTCTCCGACCCAAACAGGCAATTTTCGCCACATGTCAAGGCAGAGCAACGAATGGAACTCGCACGGCTATTGTGGGACGACGCTAAGGCGGACGAAGCCGAAGCGCAATGCGCGATAGCCATCGGGGAAGCACAATCTGATCCTGGCGCTTTCGCGTTCGTTATTCATGATTGTTCGAACTTCTTAGCACGCCGCCGCCCGCAGTCGGCGCTTCTTCTTCCTCATCTGGATGCTTACTTTGACTCGGTTCGCTCTCATCATTGGCTTTGGGTGGACGGTATGGAAGTGGCTGCCTACGCGACCGCCCGCGGGCGACTATCTCGCAACTACATTCAGGAGTTAACCGGATTCCTATCCGCGATTGAAACGCAAGACTTCGACGACCTGATCTCGTTGCATTGGAATGAAGCCTTAGCCCTTGGTCAAGCCTTTGGGGGCGAGTCCGACAGAGCCGTAAGCCACTTCCGAAGTGTTCTCAAACTTGTGGATGCCGATCGAATCCATAACTACAGCTGGCTGCGTCGCATATTCCTGCTAACTGAGCGCTTCCTTCGCAAGTCACCGGAGTTCGATGTCCTCTTGTCTGAGTTTTCGGCCTTTTTCGAGAGTAAGGACGCCTGGGGCGAGCGAGCTGACCTCCATAAGGAGATTGCACTCGCTCGGTTCCGAGACGACCTGCATGAGGGCGCTATCCCACTATTCAGAACGGCAAGTGAAGGGTACTTCCGTGCCGGCGCATACGAAGGCTACCTACTTGCGCGTATGCTGATGGCTGCTTGCTACGAAAAGACAGGAAAGCCCCTTGCTGCAATCAAGGAGTACCTGAGCGCAGCGAATGCGGCTGACCTTCTCAATATCCGAAAGCACACGATACGGGGCCTTCGTGAAGCGATTCCTATCGCATTCAACAGCTTGGGTCTTACGCTCGACGCACTCCTCTGGTCAATCACCTACTACCGCCTCGTCAGCGTCATCGGGTCCCACGAGCAAGTCTTGGAAGGGCAAACCAACCTCGATCATGTGTTCGCGCTTCTGGCTCTCAAGAGGACCTCCGAAGAGACGTCTTTCGCAAAAGCACTGATTACAAGGTACGTGTCAGAAGGTGATGATCCGGGCATGTTTGACCTCTTTGAGGGAGCAGTACATGCGACCGACACCGAATGGGAGGTCCTCCTGAGCAAGGAGACCGAGGCTGTGAGGAAGTCTGTCGCTAGCATGAGGGAATCGGCCAAGAATGCCGAGAATCTCCCAGAACCAACCACGATCTCCACGACAGTTGGAGGATTGGTGGTTCGGGCCTCTTGGCCAGAAGACTACCGTTTCAAGTGGCTCGCTCTAGGATTGATTTCCTGGTTTGAACTCTATGGACCGGACTTGGCTGCCTTTTTCGTAGATTTCACGGAGGTGATAGAGATTGAGTGCGTCTCGGAAGAGGACGCATCGTGGGCTGTCGAAACTTACCCAGTAGCGAAGGCGATGGCAGAGAAGGGGCTTCCTGCTGTCCTCGTCGGAATTAGCCCAAACGGCCCAGCGCGACTAGTGCTGGCCGTGACTGAATCGATGCTCAATCGAACCAAAGATGATGTGGATGATTGGGAACTCCCAACGCTCGTCTCAGGGGTAGCACTGCTCCGCGCCCTTTTCCTTGGCCAGAGCCAGGCAGAAACAATGGCTGATTTTGAGCGGCAATTCCTTGCCCCAAAAGAATTCGAGATCGCCGCTAACGGGCGCCTAGCAGCCGTTCAATACCACTTCGGCGGGTTCATGGTAGAAGATGGCGCCACTTAGTCAACGGGAAGTCGAGAGACTCGCGGGCAAGTACAGCGTCTATGAGCGGCTTCGGCATAGCCTAGCAGCACTATCACGATGCGAGGAGTTTCTCGATGCCAGGTCGGCCCTCTTGAAGCGAGGGTACTTTGACTGGCACATTTTCGATGCATTGATTCATATCCTCGCACAGCTTCGTTTTGGTGAACCGACCGCTCACACTGGGGAAGACCTTGGGATGTGGGGTACCCGCATGCTCACCTATCTTGAGGCATTCTATGAGTTCGGTGACGAGCCATTGCCGCTACCTGGCTCTTGGACGGCCGCGGGGCTGGAGAACCAGGTCATTTTCAACGGATCGGCTTGGCTGGCGCGCCAGGGCTTCCTTCCACGAGACAGACCAGTTTCACGCGAGGACATGAAAGGCCTCCTCAGAAGGCACGGATACTTCGATGCTGACCCTAAGCCCACAAGTTTCGTTTTCCCGCGCCTGAACTAAGGAGTGGATGCTACGAACTCGAGACCGGTGCATGTGGCAGAACGAAAGCTCGGCGGGGCACTTCCATCTATCTGAGTGCTGATTCGTCGCCCTACAACCCGGAAATCTCCACCGGCTCAATCTCGTCCGCCGGCTCAAACCCGAAAATGCGGCCGTAAAAGTACAGCTCCGCCTCCAGAGACCGCTTGATGTTCTCCGATCGCCGGAACCCGTGCTGCTCCCCCTCAAACGGCAAATACGCCACCGGCACCCCCCGCGCCCGCAGCGCCGCCACCATCGCCTCCGCCTGGTTCGGCGGCACAATCCGGTCCTCCAGCCCCTGGAAAAAGATCGCCGGGCAGCTCAACCCCGCCACGTGGTGGATCGGCGAGCGCGCGGCATAGATGTCTCGCCGCTCCGGGTAAGGGCCCACCAGCCCGTCCAGATAGCGACTCTCGAACTTGTGCGTGTCCGTCGCCAGCGCCTCCAGGTCAGACACCCCGTAGTGCGAAGCCCCCGCCTTGAACACGTCGCGAAACGTCAGCGCCGCCAGAGTCGTGTAGCCGCCCG
>CAZNHI010000225.1:0-4939 GCA_964572535.1 uncultured Dehalococcoidia bacterium | reverse complement strand
CCCTTGTCCTTGACCAGCAGCCAGCCGGCGAAGGTCATCACGGCTTCCGAGGGTATGAGGAAGATTATGGTCTCGAGGGCCATGAGGACGACGACGCCCGGCCACGAGATCAGATCGTAGACGTTGGTTATGAAGCCGAGGAGCGAGTCTTCGATACCGTGGATCAGTCGTGGCTACTCCCAGTCACACCGGCCCGCCCCGCCCGGTTAGTGACGTTCTGAGTCTAGAGGTAGACGTAACGGAGTGTCAACGCGAAGCAACAAGAGGTGATGCGTTTGTAAGGTGGGAGTTGCGTCAGGGTCAGTCGGGGAGGTTGGGAGTGCTGCGCATGAAGTGGCCGAGCTGGCGCAGCTGAGGGTCTGCCTCGAAAGCTGCTGAGACGCTATCGCGGTCCGATTGCTCGCGGTTCTGGCTGAGCTTGAACTTGCCTTCGATTCGCGTGAGGTCGACGTGGAAGGCGACGATTTGGCGCAGCATGCGCGAGGTGTATTCGGGAGGGAGGTCAGGGACCCAGGGATGTTCTCCTCCCGCCTCGTACTGGCGGACGAGCGTGAAGACGTGATCTCTCGCTACGTCTTCGTCTTCGACGATGATCGGTGTCCCGTAGGCGTGGACGGCGGTGTAATTCCAGGTAGGGACGCTGGGATGGACACCGTATAGCGAGGGAGAGACGTAGCCATGGGGGCCCTGGAAGATGAAGAGGGACTCAACGGCGCCGCCGAAAGCGCGCCAGTGCGGGTTTGCCTTCGCGACGTGGGCGAACAGCGTGGGCCGGCGGCCCTCATTTTCGATGACAACAACGGGGACGTGACTTGCGATCGGCCCGCCGTCGCTGTTGGTGACAAAGGTGGCGAAACTGTAGCGCCGCATAAACTCGATGAGTGTGGGTAGTTCCTCAACCTTGAAATCTTTGGGGATATACACGCCGGCCTCCACTTGCTCACTGGAATAAAAAAGGCCTTCGATTTCGAAGGCCTGCGCTGCGTCTGGAGTTGGACTCTGACTATGCCAGGACGAGCGCAGGCGGGGGTGTACGCGAACGCGCTCCGAAATCGCTGCGCCGAAGTCTTGTCTTCATGGCAAGCGCTCACTCTAGGTACGCGACACAGGCTTGTCAACGTGATGCCTCGCGGCTGGGGGTGGGGGTTTCTATAATCGAGGGGTGGCTGCGGAGACGACTTTGGAGGCGCCGGAGAGGCGCGAGATGTATCTCGACCGCCGGGTCGTGACTGTGACGCCGGAGCGCATCGACGTGCACCCGGCGCGCAGCATCGTGTTCCTGCCGTTGCTAACGCTGCTGTTGGGACTGGCGGCGTTTCCGGCGATCTTCCTCTGGGGCGATTCGATGTCGGTGGAACTGCGTCTGCTGATCACGCTGGCGGCGATCTTCGTCGTGCCGCTGTCCGGGATAGGCGTGGTCTACAGCATCGCGGGGGCGCACCTGGTGATCGAGCGTACGAAGCAGTCGGCGGTGCTGCAGCAGGGCTACCTGGGGATGGGCGTGGGGACGCAGGAGCTGATCCCGTTTTGGAAGATCGACAGGGTGAACGTGCGCGAGCTGACGCCACACGACTATCGCGGCCACCACGAGGACTTCGCGCAGTATGAGGTCTCGATCCTGAAGCTGAGCGGCAAGGAGATCACGGTGGGCATGGTCACCGTGGCGCGCGCCGAAGCCAAGGAAGGCCTGACGCGGGCGCGCGAGGTGGCTTCGCTGATCGCTGAGATGTCTGGGACCAAGGTGCACGTGGCGCGGACCAAGGAAGGTCCCTTCCGGCCGGCCAAGGCATGACGGCCGGCGCGCCAGGACTAACGATCGTCGTACCTGCTTACAACGAAGAGAGACGCATCGCGGGGACGCTGGAGCGCATCGGCGCCTACCTGTCGACGCTGCCGTACGACTGCGAGCTGATCGTGGTCGACGACGGCAGTGCGGAGATAGGGCGCAAGGCGCTGGACGAGGCGGTGGTCCAGCTTGGGCAAGGACTGCGTCTGGGCGTGACGCCGCGTCTGCTGAGACACGCGGCGAATCTGGGTAAGGGCGCCGCGGTGCGTACCGGCTGCCTGGCGGCGCAAGGCAACTACGTCGCGTTCATCGACGCTGACCTGGCGACGCCGCCGGAGGCGCTAGGGGGCCTGATTGAGGCGCTGGAGGCGGGTGCGGACGTGGCGGTAGGGGTGCGCAATCAGTCTGATGGCTCCGACCTGCGTGACCGTCGCAGCGTAAGGCGCCGGCTGGCGGGCAGGGCGTTCGCGCTGGCGGTGCGGACGCTGTTGTTACCAGGTATGCAGGACAGCCAGTGCCCGCTGAAGGCGTTTCGGCGCGAGGCAGCGCAGCGTCTGTTCGCGCTGCAGCGCATCGAGACGTGGTCGTTCGACGCGGAGGTGTTGTACCTGGCGCGGCGTCTGGGGATGAAGACGGTGCAGGTGCCGGTGGGCTGGACGGCGGTTGAGGGTTCGCATCTACGCTTGTCGCGGTCGCTGGGGGAGCTGGTGAACCTGGTGAGGATCCGCTGGCTGCATCGGGGGGTTCAGAACACCTCGGCCTGAAGGCAGGGTTACTTCGCCCCTGCCCCCTCTCCTTGAGAGGAGAGGGGGAAATCGATGTTGGTGCGCCTGGCGCTGTGGCGGGATGGCTCGCAACGACAGGCCCAACGTTGTCACCGGATGGTGACGGGTGGGAGAAGTGCTGATTGCCTCTAGGGCGTTGGTTGATATACTTACGCCTTCTACGAAAGATCGTTATGGAGTGGACTTAGCAGGGTGACGACGCCAAAGGTATTCATCGATGGGGAGGCTGGCACGACGGGCCTGCAGATCGCGCAGCGGTTGAGCAATCGCTGCGACATCGAGCTGCTGCACCTGAACGATGCCGAGCGCAAGGACACCAAGCGGCGAGCCGAGATGCTTAACGCCGCCGACGTCTCGATCCTGTGCCTGCCGGAAGGGGCGGCGCGCGAGGCTGTGTCGATGGTGGAGGGCAGTGGCGCGCGGCTGATCGACGCGTCGACGGCGCACCGGACGGCGGCGGGCTGGACGTACGGCTTCCCGGAGTACGAGGCGTCACGGCCGGGCGAGATTGCGAAGTCGTCGCGGGTGAGCAACCCGGGCTGCTACGCGCTGGGTGCGGTATCGATGCTGCACCCGCTAGTAACGGGCGGGCTGCTGCCGGCGGGCCACCCGGTGACGATTAACGCCGTTTCGGGGTATTCCGGGGGCGGCAAGAAGCTGATCGCCGCCTTCGAAGACCCGGATTCGCCGGAGGCTACTGACAGCAACTTCTACCTGTACGGGCTGGACCTGGAGCACAAGCACGTGCCGGAGATCCAGATGCACGGCTCGCTAACGCAGCGGCCGTTGTTCGTGCCGAGCGTGGGCCGGTTCGCGCAGGGGATGATCGTGTCGCTGCCGCTGCAGCTGTGGTCGCTGCCGGGTTCGCCAACACCAGGTCAGGTGCACGCGGCGCTGGCCGAGCATTACGCCGGCAAAGAGGGCAGCCAGGGCATCGCGGTGGCGGGCCTGGAAGACTCCGACGCGCTGCGGGCGCACCTGGACGCCGAGGCACTGACTGGCGCGGACCGGCTGACAATCCACGTGTTCGGCAGCGAGTCGCGGCAGCAGGCAGTGGTCTGCGCCGTGCTCGATAATCTGGGCAAGGGCGCGGCGGGGCAGGCGGTGCAGAACCTGGAGCTGATGTTGGGGCTGGCGCATGACGCCTAGCAGCAGTGAATTCTTGACGCGACGCGCGCGTGCGAGGCGGCTGATCACCGCCTGACCCGGCTAGTCACCAGACCAACCCAGATTACCCAACGAGACCGTCTGCGGGCGGCGCTGGGCGTTTCGATTGCGGTCCGCACTCGAGGCGCTTAGATTCATCGCTGTTCGCTGAGAATAACGACCACGTCTCATCGAAGGAGAGAACAAATGACGATTACGAAGGTCGAAGGCGGGCACGTGACGACACCCCGAGGCTTTGTGGCCGGGGCGGTGAGTGCGGGGATGTACGCCAGCGGCCCAAAGGCCGGCGGCATGGACCTCGGCATCCTGTTTTCGGAGCGTGAATGCGCTTCGGCCGGCGTGCTCACACGAAACATGGTGCGCTCGGCGCCTGTGTACGTGAACGAGAAGCGCTTCCCGGCCGGGCGAATTCGCGGGGTCATCACCAACTCGGGAAACGCCAATGCGCCGTTCGGAGACGCGGGCATCACGGAGGCTGAGGAGATGGCAGCGCTGGCCGCGCGCAAGTTGAACGCGCCAGACGATGAGTTTGCCGTCTGTTCCACGGGTGTGACGGGCGTGCTTATCCCGATGGAGAAGATCAGGGCCGGCGTGCTGCGCATCGAGCTGAGCGGCAGCGGTGGCCCTGACTTCGCACGGGCGATCATGACCACGGACACAGTTTCCAAGGAGATTGCGATCGAGGTGAAGGACGGCGATCGCCTGTTGTATTCGCTGGGTGGTTGCTGCAAGGGCTCCGGGATGATCCACCCGAGCATGGCGACAATGCTGGCCTACGTAACAACCGACGCCGCGGTCGATCGCGACCTTCTGCGCGATGTTGTGAAGCAGGTGGCAGATGCGACCTTCAACATGGTGACGGTAGATGGCGACACGAGCTGCTCCGACACACTGCTAGTTATGGCCAACGGAGCGGCGGGTGGTGAGACGATCCGCGCGGGGACGCCGGAGTCTTCACAGTTCAGTGAGGCGCTGCTCTTCCTTTGCACCGAACTCTCACGCAAGCTGGCCCGCGACGGCGAGGGCGCGACTCACTTGATCACGGTTGAAGTAGCGGGCGCCGCTTCCCTGGCCGAGGCGCGGGACGTGGCCCACACGCTGGCGCTGTCATCACTGGTGAAGACTGCGGTGGCAGGCAACGACCCGAACTGGGGCCGCATCCTGGTGGCCGCGGGCCGCAGCGGCGCGCACGTGGACGCAA
>CAZNHI010000224.1:0-4945 GCA_964572535.1 uncultured Dehalococcoidia bacterium | reverse complement strand
GCGATGATCTCGATCTCGGTCTGGGTGGGGGTGATCTCGTTGAGGCGGGCTTCGACGTTGGCGGTCATGCTGGCGCCGACGCGGCGGTCGCGGCCTTCGCCTTTGACGCGCCAGTTGCCGTCCTCGGCGCCGCGCTCGATCTGGGCGTGGCCGGCGACGTTGAGGCCGAGGGGGCCGATGCGGACGCGGATGGTGCCTTCGAACTCGTCGGGGCCGAGCTGCTTGAGGTCTTTGAGGTCGGGGACGCAGTAGGCGGCCTTGTTGAAGTCGTCCAGGAAGTCGCGGACCTTTTGGCGGGGGGCGTCGACGGTGACTTTGTGTTCGAAACGCATAGGGTTACTCCGTTACGGGGCGTGGGGCTGCGCATCGCTCTCGCGCTGCTCCGCACTAGATTAAAAGAAAAAGGATTCTGGGGGGACACCCCCCAGGCCTTGGCATCGAACATGGGGGCGCTGCCCCCAAACCCTCGGCATGGGCACTTCGACAGCGCTCAGGATGTACTGCGCCCCTACGAACCCTGCTTTGGTTAGGTAAGAGAGAAACTGGGGGACACCCCCCAGAACTCCCGGCGGAGGGCTCCCGCCCTCTGCACTCCCGGGCACCGGCGACGCTAGAGCAGGATGCGTTCGAGGGCGCGGCGGGTGAAGACTACGGCCATGTCGCGCTTGTAGCCGGAGGAGCCGCGGAAGTCGTCCAGGGGGTCTACCTGGGCGGCTACGGCATCGGCGGCGCGGCGGATGTTCTCTTTAGTGGCCTGCTGGCCTTCGAGCGCCTGCTCGACGGCGGTGGCGTGGATAGGGGTGGGTCCGGCGGCGCCCAGGGCGACGCGCAGGTTGCGAATCGTGCCGTTTTGCACTTCGCCACGGGCGGCCACGGCGACGGTGGCGTAGTCGTCGGCGGTGCGAGGCAGGAACTTGAGGTAGGCGGTCCTGGCGCCGGAGGGGACCGGCGGGATGATCACCTCGGCGAGCAGCTCGTCGGTCCGAATGGCGGTCTCGTAGTAGTCCTGGAAGACGTCGTTGATCGAGAGGGTGCGCTCGCCGCTTTTGGAGATTAGGCGGATTTTGGCGTCGAGGGCGATGAGGCCGGGCGGCGGGTCCTGGGCCGGGTCGGCGTGGGCGATGCCGCCGCCGACGGTGGCGACGTTGCGGATGCGGATGGTGGCGACGCTGCTGTAGACGTCGGTGAGCAGAGGCGCGTGCTGCTTGACCAGGGGTGAGGTTTCGACCTCACGGTGGCGGGTGAGGGCGCCGATGTGCAGGCCGTCGGCCTCGGCGCGGATGCCGCTGAGGCCGGGGACGCGGGCGAGGCTGATCAGGTGGTCGGCTTCGACGAGGGACTGCTTCATGAGCACGATGAGGGCGGTGCCGCCGGCCATGGGCCGCCCGTCTTCCTGGTGCTCCTCGAGCAGCGAGAGGGCCTCGTCGAGGGTGCGCGGCGTGTGGAAGTAGAAGTCGCGCATTAGAGCTGCCCGGAGGCTTTCTGGACGGATTCGATGATCTGGTAGTAGCCGGTGCAGCGGCAGAGGTTGCCCATGAGCCACTCTTTGATCTCGTCCTCGGTGGGTTTGGCGTTCTCGTTGAGCAGGGCGGTGGCGGCGACGATCTGGCCAGGGGTGCAGATGCCGCACTGGAAGCCGCCGCAATCGATGAAGGCCTGCTGCAGGGGGCTGAGGTGCTCCGGCGTGCCGAGGCCCTCGATGGTGGTGAGGTCGGCGCCGTCGGCCTGGACGGCGAGGGTGATGCAGGAGGCGACGATGCGACCGTCCATCAGGACAGTGCAGGCGCCGCAAACGCCGACGCTGCAGGCTTCCTTGGTGCCGGTGAGGCCGATGTCGTAGCGCAGGAAGTCGACGAGGGTGCGGCGCGCAGGGACGCTGGCCTGGTGGGTCTGGCCGTTGACGGTCAGGCTGATCTGGTGAGGTTGGTCGGCGTTCATGCGGAACCTTTCTGAGCTGCTCAGGGACGACCTGCCTGCCGGTAGGCGGGGGCGCGCAGATCGTAAGCCAGCGGGCACCTGCAAGCAACTCGCCAGCGCGAGGCGTCTGGGCGGTGCAGAGTGCAGAGTGCAGAGTGCAGAGTGCAGAGTGCAGAGTGCAGAGTGCAGAGACGACGTGGCGGCCTGGTTAGAAAGGAAGCGCCGCGCATGGCTGCTGCACGATTACCCCTGCTTCTTTTGGCTGGATTGGGGAGAAGTGAGGGGGGACAACCCCGCCCTGCGCGCGGCTCTTCGCCAGGCTCAGGACCCCGCTACCCCTCTGGGACGGGGTGCCAGAAATCAAGGAAGAGGCGAGCCAATCGGCTCGCCTCTGCATTCCGGCTAGGGCGCGATTCAGGCTGCGGCGGCGAGGACGGCGGCCTCAGGTGTGACGGCGGTGAGCTGGGCGGCGTGGATGCGCCGGCCGCACTGCAGGCAGGCGAACACGTCCTTGTCATCGAGTTCCGGGAAGAGGTCGCCGCTGCAGCGAGGGCAGGCGTGGAGGAGGATTTTCTGCTGAGGGTTCTTGGTCATGGCGACGACTCCTTTCGTGAGGGACGGAATACGCTGTACATTCTACTGTTAATGGAGAGGATGTCAATATCTTGATATGAAGGCTATCAAGGTGAGTCTGGTTCAGGCGGAGTAAGGAAGGGCGATGCAGGTCGCGGGCGTTTACCGAGATTGCCGCGGGCTGCGGCCCTCGCAATGGGGGACGGGCGGTGGCCGGTTGGTTGTGCGAGTACGGAGCGTCCGGGCCGAGATTGCCGCGGGCTGCGGCCCTCGCAATGGTGCGGTTGGGGACGGGATGGGGAGTGGAGGTGGTGGGAGGTACGGGGTGTGGACCGAGATTGCCGCGGGCTGAGGCCCTCGCAATGGGGGGCTGTTGAGGGATGGGATGGGGAGTGGAGGTGGTTGGAAGTACGGGGGTGTGGACCGAGGTTGCCGCGGGCTGTGGCCCTCGCAATGGGGCAGAGGGCAGTCCGGGGTTAGAGGTTGGGGGCGATTTGGGTGGCGATGAGCTCGAGGTGGCGCAGGTCTACGGGGGCGGGGTGCAGCAGCATGTGCGTCAGGCCGGCGTCGCGCATGCGCTGCAGCGTCTCCAGGACGCGAGCGGCGGGGCCGTAGACAGCCCAGGCGTCGGCGGTAGGCTCGCTGATGCCGTAGAAGTCGTGCATCATCGCCTCGATGCTCTGTCGGGCCCTGGTCTCGTCGTCATTGATCGAGATGTAGACGCGCTTCGAGAGCGGGAAGGTCGAGGAGTCGCGTCCGGCCGCGGCGAGCATCGCCTGCATACGCGCCAGCTCGACGAAGAACTCATTGAAGTCGGTGGAGCCGGCGCCCATCCAGCCGTCGCCGTAGCGCAGGGCGCGGCGCTGGGCGGCCTCTGTATGGGCGCCGAACCAAAGCGGCGGGTGAGGCTTCTGCAGGGGCTTCGGTTGCATGCTGACGGCTTCGAGATGAGAGAAGTCGCCGTCCAGGGTGGCGCTGGGCTGGGTCCAGAGCGCCTTCATGACCTGGATGCCTTCGATGAAGCGCGCGACGCGGCGGTCCTCCGACAGGCCGTAGGCGGGGTAGGTACGCGTGTTGGCGCCGAGGCCGACGCCGACGGTGATGCGGCCGCCGCTGAGGTGGTCGACGCTGGAGATTTCCTTGGCCAGCTGTATGGGGTTGCGCAGGTTGGTGACGAGGACCGCGGTGCCGAGGCGGATGCGCTGCGTGATCGCGGAGAGGTAGGCGAGGAGCGATACGGACTCGAGGACGGCGTAGTGGCCGGTGATCTGCTCGATCGTCCAGAGGTCGTCGAAGCCGGCGGCTTCGGCCTGCAGGGCGTAGTCGCGGACCAGCGCGATGTCGATATGGCCGTCGCGGGAGCCCTGGGGCAGCGCGATGCCGAGCTTGAGGCCGGACTTCGTGATCACGGCCTAATGATAGACGGGCAGACGGGCCCTTCGGCGGGCAGACGGGCAGATTGTGTTTCAGGGTGGGACGAGTGTGCCGGGGCGCGCTAAGGGTCAGGCGGGGAGGATGATGACGGGGGCGAGGCTGCCGTCGAGGGCGTCCTGGCCGGCGGCGTCGGTCAGCAGCTCGTGGAGGCGGAGTAGGGAGCGGCGGGGCACCGTCACCTCCGCGAAGTCTGACGCGCGTACGTACTCGGCGACAGCCTCGGCGGGCTGGTTGCGGACGATCGCCTGGGTCCAGATGCGGATGCCGTTGTGCAGGGCGCCGACGCGTTCGTCCAGGATGTCGCGGAGCTGACCGGCGATGCGACGTTCGGTTTCGTCCTCGCTCTCCAGGATCGGTACGTCGATGCCGGAGATGGCTCCAGTGGCCACTGCCGGGCCGGTGTACGGCTCAGGTGCGACGCGGGCCGGTCGCGTCCCGATTAGCTCTCGCCGCGGCGTCTCGGCTACGGCGAGCACGGTCAGCTTGTCGTTGGGGTCGCAGAGGTGCGTGACCTCCGCCAGCGCGGCGTCCAGGCGGTCTGTGCCATCGAGGATGAGGAGGATGCGCTTCATGTCTGTCTCCAGGGCCGCTAGGCCTGGGTTAAGACTAGCGAAGGCTCCGTTCTGTAAACCTCAGCGTCAGGCCGGTAGACGTTGCAGCTTTGTTGCGCAGGCCTCGCACGCGAGGGGCATCTGTGTGGGACGAGACGGCGTGAGGCCCGCGTCGCGGAGGAGACGGAGGGTGGTCCAGAGCGGCAAGCCGACGACGTTGCAGTAGCAGCCGGCGAACGAGGCGATGGGGCTGAAGACTGGGTCCTGGATGGCGTAAGCGCCGGCTTTGTCGAAGGGGTCGCCGTGCCTGATCGAGGCCTCGACCTCGTCCGGGGTGTAGCGGCGCATGACGACGCGCGTGACCTCGTGGGCGATGCGGGGACGGCTGCCGGGCGCGATGACGCAGACGCCGGTGATCACGCGATGGGGCCGTCCGCGCAGGCGCGACAGCATCGCGCGGGCCTGGTCTG
>CAZNHI010000223.1:0-4949 GCA_964572535.1 uncultured Dehalococcoidia bacterium | reverse complement strand
CAGCAGCGGCCCGCGCGCCCTGGAGATGGCTGGCCTGACGCACAAAGATATCGACCTGACAATGATCTACGACTCGTTCACGTATACGGTGCTGATCACGCTGGAGAGCCTGGGTTACTGCAAGCGCGGCGAGGGCCCGGACTTCGTTGCAAACCAGCGCACAGCTCCGGGTGGCGACTTCGCCCTCAACACCAGCGGCGGCGGCCTCTCCTACACTCACCCTGGCATGTACGGCATGTTCCTGACCATCGAGGCGGTGCGTCAGCTGCGCGGCGAGTGCGGCGAGCGCAACGTCAACCCGAAGATCGCGCTGGTCAACGGCACCGGCGGCGTGCTCTCCTCGACGGGCACAGCCGTGCTGGCGGTGGACTGAGGAAATGAGGACATCGAGATGACGTCAGGCACCTACAACCGCCCGCTACCCCTCTCGCAGCCAGAATGGGACTACTACTGGGAGAAGACGAAGGCGCATGAGTTGTGGCTGATGCGCTGCGACGACTGCAACCAGCACTACTTCTACCCACGCCCTATCTGCCCCAACTGCTTCTCCCGCAACACACGCTGGGCCAAGTCTTCAGGGCGGGGGACGCTGCACGCGTTCTCAATCGTGCACCGGGGGCCAACACCGGCCTTCGCCGACCACGTGCCGTACGTCGCCTGCATCGTCGAGCTGGAGGACGGAGCGCGCTTCCCCTCAAACCTGGTCGAAGTGGAGCCCGACCCGTCGAAGATCAAGGTCGGCATGCCGGTGGAAGTCGTCTTCGACGACGTGACCGACAGCGTGACGCTGCCGAAGTTCCGGCCCACCTGATACATGCAGACGCGCAACAAGACAGTCGCCAGCTTCGCCGAGGCCGTCTCTGACATCAAGGACGGTTCTAGCATCATGATCGGCGGCTTCGGGCCGGGCACGCCGCATAACCTGGTCAACGCTATCTTCGAGCAAGGCGCCAAAGGGCTGACGCTGATCCTCAACTCGGCAGGTACCGGTGGCGGCGGCATCCGCGTCGGCAAGGTCTCGGTGACGGACCTGCTGGAACAACGGCGCGTCCGCAAGGTGATCATGGCGTTCACCGCCTCGACGCACCCGTCACGCAGATCGATCCTCGAAGAGCTCCAGGAGTCGGGCGAGATCGAAGCGGAGCTAGTGGCCCAGGGCACGCTTGCTGAGCGCATCCGCGCGGGCGGTGCTGGCATCCCCGCCTTCTACACACCTACGGCTGTCGGCACGGAGCTGGCGGAGGGCAAGGAGCACCGGGTATTCAACGGCCGCACCCATCTTCTGGAAGAAGCGATCACGGCGGACTACGCCTTCATACGCGCCTGGCACGCGGATGAGTTTGGCAACCTCTGCTACAAGGGCTCCGAGCGCAACTTCAACCCACTGATGGCCACGGCGGCACGCTGCACGATCGCCGAGACCGAAGAGATCCTACCGATCGGCAGCTTCGAGCCGGAGCAGATTCACACCTCCGGCATCTTCGTGCAGCGCCTGGTGAAGATACCGCCGGACGGCATCTTCCACGTGGCGATCCCGTTCACCCCGCCTGCGCCGGCCACCGGCTCGGGAGGTCACTGATGGCCGAAAGGCTGCGCCTGACGCGGGACATGATGGCGGCACGCATCGCCGCCGAGTTCCAGGAGGGCTGGATCGCCAACCTCGGCGTCGGCATGCCGACCATGTGCTCTGACTTTCTGCCGGCTGAGAAGTTCATCGTCCTGCACTCTGAAAACGGACTGATCGGCTACGGACGCGCGGCGTCGGTGGACGAGGCCGGGCCTTACGTGGTCAACGCAGGCGTCATCCCCGTGCTGCTGCACGACTACGCCTCGATCCTGCACCACGCGGACGCCTTCGCGGTGATTCGCAGCGGCAGGCTCGACGTCGGCGTCCTCGGCGCTTACGAGGTGGCGGCCAACGGCGACTTTGCGAACTGGAAGACGGCGGTTGGCAAGAAGGGCGGCGGCATCGGCGGCGCGATGGACATCGCGGCCTGCGCCCAGCGCATCTACATCATGATGGAGCACACGACGCGCGACGGGTCGCCGCGGCTGCTCAAGGAATGTAATCTGCCCGTCACGGCGAAGGGCGTGGTCAAGCTGGTGATGACAGACCTCGGCCTGTTCGAGCCGGCGGGCGAGGGCTACCGTATGCTCGAAGTGGCGCCCGGCTTCACGCTCGACGACGTGCAAGCCGTAACGGACGCTCCCGTCATCGCCTCGCCAGAGCTTCGAGAAGTACAGATCGGTTAGGGAGGAACGTCATGGCACTCGACAGCGCAAAGGTCGACGACTTTCGCAAGGGCGTCCGCGGACCCGTGGTCATGCCCGGCGACCCGACGTACGACGAGGTACGCCAGGTCTGGAACGGCATGATCGACCGCAGGCCGCCGATCATCGTGCGCTGCACCGGCAACGCGGACGTGATTGCAGCCGTGAACTTCGCGCGTGAGAACGGCCTGCCGGTTTCGGTACGTGGCGGCGGCCACAGCGCCGCGGGCAGCGCCGTGCACGACGACGCCCTGATGATTGACCTGTCGCTGATGAACGGCGTGCACGTAGACCCCAAGACGCGACGGGCGCGTGCCCAGGGCGGCGCCAAGTGGGGTGACTTCGACCGCGAGACTCAGGTCTTCGGCCTCGCCACGACGGGGGGCGTCGTCTCGACGACCGGCGTCGGCGGGCTCACGTTGGGCGGCGGTATCGGCTGGCTGATGGGCAAGCATGGCCTCTCGGTCGACAACCTGCTCGCGGCGGACGTGGTGCTGGCGAGCGGGGAGGTCGTCACCGCCAGTGCTTCCGAGAACCCGGACCTGTTCTGGGCGCTGCTCGGCGGCAGTGGCAACTTCGGCGTCGTGACCAGCTTCGAGTTCCAGGTGCACCCGGTGGGCCCGATGATCACGGGCGGGCTGGCCGCCTGGCCGATAGCGATGGGACGCCAGTGCCTCGACTTCTACGCCGGCTTCACGTCCAAAGCTTCAGAAGAGCTGGGCTCGTTCCTGGTCTTCACCGGAGCGCCGGACGGTAGCGGCAACCTGATTACGGCGTTCATCGGTGCGCACACGGGGTCGCTGGCAGACGCCGCGCGTGAGCTGAAGGCAGTCAAGGAGTTCGGTCCGCCGTTCCTGGACGCGCTGGGCCCAATTCCGTACACGGCCATGCAGTCCATGCTCGACAATCCGGCGCGGGCTCAGGTGTACTGGAAGTCGACCTTCCTCAAAGACTTCTCGGCGCCCGCGCTGGATGTTCTGGCGGCAGCGGGGCGTAACCTGCCGACGCCAATGTCGAGCATCATTCTGGAGCACTTCCACGGCGCCATGAGCCGCGTGCCGGAGGACGCAACCGCATTCAGCGAGCGCAAGGCGCTGTTTAACGTCGCTGTTATAGGCACGACGATGGACCCGGCGGAGAACGACAAGTGCCGTACGTGGGCGCGTCAGGTGATTGAGGACCTCAAGCCTTACAGCACCGGCGGCGTCTACGTTAACTACCTCGGCGTCGGCGACGACGAGAGCCGCGTTCCGGAAGCGTTCGGGTCGAACTACCAGCGGCTCCAGGCGATCAAACAGGAGTACGACCCGCAGAACCTGTTCCGCGCCAACCAGAACATCAAGCCGGCAGGCTAGCGGCAGTCCGGCCTGCAGGCGGAGGTGCCAAAGCACCACGTTGACAACGTCTCGGAACGGCGAGAAGATCGCCGTGCAAACAGCGGAGGTTAGACATGGCTCTGGCGCTTGACCACACGATCATCCCCTCTCATGACCAGGAGAACGCCGCGCGGTTCATCGCGAAGATGTTCGGGCGCACGTATGACGGCAAATGGGCGCACTTCTCGCCGGTGAAGGTTGGGGACCTGTCGCTCGACTTCGACACCCGCGAGGAGTTTGAGCCGCATCACTACGCCTTCCTCTCGGACGACGAGGAGTTCGATGCCATCCTGGGCCGCGTGCAGGCGGAAGGCATCGTCTACGGCAGCGGGCCGCGCTCCGTGAACGACATGCAGATTAACCACCTTCACGGCGGCCGCGGCTTCTACTTCCCGGACGGCGACGGGCACGTCTGGGAAGTAATCACGCACACGTACGTCTGAGACCCTCGCACGTTCAACCTTCTCCAGAACCCGCAGGTCGCAGGTTACTCACGAGGTGGGAGCGAAGCCCCCGCCTCGAGAGCCACGCTTCGCCGCCGCGATGGGTCACAACTACAGACGATCCTCATAGCGCTGTCCACGCCCGACACGTAGACCCGCCGCAAGCCGCCCACGTGTTCAGACCAACGGAACTTGGGTGCGGCAGGCATCCCGGCGCCGCCGAGGTGCCTATTCTGCTAGAGTCCCGTGACTCGCCGGACGCGAAAGCCCCTGGCGACCACGGATCCACCAACCAGCACAAGTCCAGAAAGGAAGCAGAGAGAGATGCCAGGCAAGAAGTTCGGAATCGTCATGGCGGCCAAGGTGCCGGGGAGCTACTTCACGCTGTCCAAGTCGGAGCAAGAGGAGCCCGCCAAGGCGTTCGAGGAGCTGATGGCGAAGTACGCCGGTAAGGTGGATTTCGTGCGTCGTTACTGGACCAGCAGCTTCAACGCCGACGTGTCAGACGTCTTCGTGATGGAGTGCGACGACCTCATGGACGCGCACGACATGCAGCAGGAGCTGACAGCAATCATGTCGAAGAGCGGCGATCCCGAGCGCTTCGGCGAGACAGTGGCCCTCTGGGTGGGAGTCAACCCGGACGCGGGATAACACGCAAACTGCGGCAGGACGATCTAAGAACCGCCTTTAGCGGGGGCTCCGGGAGGTGCCCCCCAATCCCCAGCGTCCCGTCCTGCCCATCCCAACACCTTAAGGGCGGCCTTTAGCGGGGGCTCCGGGGGTATCCCCCGGCTTAGATATAAAAGGGGGTCGGCTGATGAAGTTTGGCATCCAGTACCAGCTCAACACCGTGAGGCCG
>CAZNHI010000222.1:0-4968 GCA_964572535.1 uncultured Dehalococcoidia bacterium | reverse complement strand
GGCGCGACCATCGGCGAAGGGCTGTTCATCGACCACGGCATGGGCGTCGTGATCGGCGAAACCGCCGTCATAGGTGACGACTGCCACCTGACCCAGGGAGTCACGCTCGGTGGCACCAGCACCCGGCACGAGAAGCGCCACCCCACGCTGGGCAACAACGTGCAGGTCGGCGCAGGCGCCAAGCTGATCGGCGCCATCACCGTCGGCGACCACGCCCGCATCGGCGCCGGCTCGGTCGTCGTCACCAGCGTCCCGGAGTACGCGACCGTGGTCGGCGTGCCGGGCAAGGTCGTCGCCTACTATGATCCCGGCAACGACACCATCCAGCGCCTGCCCGACCCAGAGTGGGACCGCATCGAGGACATCTCTCAGAAGCTAGATGCCCTGCGCGCCCAGGTCGCGGCCCTCGAGGCGGAGATGGCCGAGCATGGCAGCGCGGTCCATCGACTGGGCCCTAACGACAACTAGTACGTAGCCACGCTTGGCTCAGCCCGGGAGGGTGATTTGCGACTCCACAACACCTTGAGCGGCAGAGTCGAAGAGTTCACGCCGCGCAATGATAACCAGGTGCTCATGTACGTCTGCGGCATCACACCGTACGCCGACAGCCACCTGGGCCACGCGATGAGCTACATCATCTTTGACACGCTGCGCCGCTACCTGGAGTACCGCGGCTACAACGTCAAGCACGTCCAGAACTACACCGACATTGACGACAAGCTGATCGCGCGGGCTGAGAATGAGGGCCGCAGCGTCGAAGAAATCGCGGACGAGTACAGCTCCCAGTTCGCAAGGGCCGTGGAGGAGCTCAACGTGCTGCCCGCCCACATCTACCCACGCGCCACCCAGGAGATCCCGGCGATCCTCGAGATTATCGAGGGACTGATCGCCAAGGGCTACGCCTACGTAGGCCCGCCCAAGGGCGCCTACGAGGCCAGCGACGTCTACTACCGCGTCGAGAAGAAGGCCGACTACGGCAAGCTGGCGAAGCGCAGCCTCGATTCGATGCTGGCAGGCGCGCGCATCGAGCCCCTCGAAGGTAAAGAGAACCCCATGGACTTCACACTGTGGAAGGCCGCCAAGCCCGGCGAGCCCTCCTGGGACAGCCCCTGGGGCAAGGGACGCCCCGGTTGGCACATCGAGTGCTCGGCCATGTCGTACCGGCACCTCGGGCCGCAGATCGACATCCACGGCGGCGGCCTCGACCTCGTCTTTCCCCACCACGAGAACGAGATTGCCCAGACGGAGGCGTTCACGGACCTGGTACCGTTCTCGCGCTTCTGGATCCACAACGGCCTGCTCCAGCTGGGCGATCAGAAGATGAGCAAGTCTTTAGGCAACCTGATCAACATGCGCGAGGCCATCGACCGTTATGGCGGCGACGCGATCCGCGTCTTCATCCTCAGCAGCGGCTATCGCAGCCCCCTGACCTACAGCGAAGAGGCGATGGCGGCGGGCAAGACGGGCGCCGAGCGTCTGCGCAACGCTCTCGAGACGCCGGACACGGGCACAGGCGCGCCCGTCGACGCGTCTTCCTACCGCGAGCGCTTCATCGCCGCCATGGACGACGACCTCAACACTGCCCAGGCGATCGGTCTGCTCTTCGACCTGGCTCGCGAGATCAACCGCGAGCGCGATGCAGGGCTCTCGGTCGGCGAGGCCCAGACGGTGCTGCGTGAGCTTGCCGGCGTGCTCGGTATGCGACTCGAGTCACAGGGCAACGAAGCTCTGGCCGCCGCCCCGTTCATCGAGCTGTTGATCGACCTGCGCAAGGAGTTGCGTGAGGCCAAGCAATACGCGCTGGCGGACCGCATCCGGAACGGCCTCGGTGAGCTGGACATCGTCCTCGAAGACAGCGCCGGCGGCACCACCTGGAAGGCGAAATAGCCTATACGCGCAAGTCCAGAACCGAGCGCAAGTAATCGCGCAGACGTTTCTCCAACGTCGGGCCGTCCAGGTCCAAACCCAGAGCTCGGTAACCCGGCAGATACCAGGTCTCGTAGTGCGCCAGCGCGAACAGGCCGATGAAGAGCTCAACGTACCGGACATTCGCCGGCAGCCCTCCGGCGGCGGCGGCGTAAAATTCGCCAAAGCGCCGCGCGTCGTCCAGCCCACCGATCAGCGACAGCTCGACGCGGAACTGGGCCACGTCCCGCGCAGGGTCGCCGAGTACCGCCTGCGTCCAATCGATCACCGCATTAACCCGGCCACGACGCCACAAGACGTTGCCCGGCCAGTAGTCGTCGTGGACCAGGCGGAGCGGCGATGCGACCTGGCGTCGTGCTTCCCGTCCAAGAGCATCCAGGACCTCTGATGCCAGCAGATCGCCCGCGAAACGCTGCTTATCGGGGTCGGCGAGGTTGTGCTCAAGTTCCAGTTCCGCCCGCCTCTCGTCCAGCGTCGTCTGGTTCAGATGTGAGAGGTCAACGTCGCGTAGCGAGACGCTGTGAATGGCCGCCAGCGCTTCGGCAAACCCGCGCAGCCACCCTTGACGATCCCTTGGGAAGAGCTCGGCGCGTCCTGCAAACTCCATAACGAAACAGGGCCGGCCGAGGTGAGTGCCCTCGATGTCCAGGAGCAGGGGCCTCGGGACCGCCAACCCGGCTGCGTGCAGGACGGTCAGCGTCCTGAACTCGCGCTCCGCGATCTCACGCGCCGCGTTGCGGTCATAGGGCGATCCCGACTCTCTCCATCCAGGCGGCGTCAGGCGCAGGACGACACGCCGGTTGTCGCCAGCCTGATCGCGAAAGCGCAGGGCGAAGACGCGCCGCTTTGTACCGCCGCGCAAACTCGAAATGCCCAGGATGGTCGCGCCGGGCTCGATGGCTTGGAGCAAGAGCTGCACTGCCTCGCGCGGCAGACGCGTAGATTCGGCCATGTAGCGACTATACCGGTTTGACGAATCTGGACCGCGGCGGGACAATATCTATATGCAAGACGAAGTCTTCATCGAGATCGACAAGGCGCTCAAGAACGGCACGCCCCTGGTTGTCGCAACCGTGGCGGCATCACGGGGCTCCACGCCTCGCAAGCCCGGCGCCAAGATGGCAGTGCGGCCGGACGGCAGCTTCTGCGGCACCATCGGCGGCGGCTGTGGTGAGGCCGAAGTCTGGCAGGAAGCCATGAACGTCCACCAGAGCGGCAAGCCCCAGCTCGTTATCGTCGACCTTACAGAGTCGCCAGAGGGCGAGGACAAGATCTGCGGCGGCATCATGGAGGTCTTCGTCGAGCGCGTCGTCTAACCGGCGTCGAGCGCGATGTAACGAGGCGCTGCGGCGTCTCGTTTTGTTTTCATAAGCATCGCCTGACACGCTGTCGGGGCGCTTCTCAGATTCGGCGGTGGGGCCCCTCACGTTGACTGGCCTACATCCCGATGCTAAGGTCTGATCGTAGAACTAGGGGCAGGAGGTGCCTCCATCATGCTAGCAGCTGGGCCATTCGGACTCGGGCCATTGGAGCTCGTAATCATTCTTCTAGTGCTCGTGATGCTGTTCGGCGCCACGCGGCTGGCCGATCTCGGCGGGTCGATGGGCAAGGGCATCAAGGAGTTCCGTAAGAACGTCAAGGACGACGACGACGAGGAAGCCGCCGCACCCGTCGCCTCCAGCAACGGCGGTAGCCAGGAAACTGTGGCAGCCGTCAAGTGCGGCAGCTGTGGCGCTCTCAACAGCGTTGGCTCCAAGCACTGCAACCAGTGCGGCGCTTCCATAGCCGCGCCGGTATCCTGACCAGACCGGTTTAGCGAGACTTCAGAGCGGGCGTTCGGCCCGCTCTCTCACTTCCAGCGAATGCCACTCAAAGCCGTCCTCTTCGACCTCTGGGAAACGCTGATCCAGGACAAACCGGACCGCAACCAGCCCCGGCGCGCCTGGCGCACCGAGGCCGTGCGCGGCGTCCTGGCTGAACACGGCTTCGAGGTCGACGTTGAGCCCGTCGGCAAGGCGCTCGACGCCACCACCTACGCCCTGACCGCGATGCACGACCAGGGACGCGATATCGACGGCCACGGGCGCGCCGATCTGTTCCTGACGTTGCTGGACCTTGAGACTCTGCGCGTGGTGCCTCGCGCTGCCACCGACGCCCTGTACGAAGTCATCGCGTCCATGCCCCTCGACCTGGCGCCACACCTGGCCCCGCACGCCGCCGAGACGCTGATGACGCTACGAGGCCTGGGACTCGGCCTCGGCCTCGTATCCAACGCGGGTATGACCACTGCGCCCAGCCTGCGCCTCATGCTCAACCACTACGGCATCCATGATCTGTTCGACGTGCTCGTCTTCTCGGACGAACTGATGCTCGCAAAGCCGGACGCGCGCATCTTCACCGCCGCCACCGACGGCCTCGGTCACGCCGCCGCCGACTGCGCCTTCGTCGGCGACAATCCCCACAACGACGTCTACGGCGCCACCCAGGCCGGTCTGTTCGCGGTGCAGATCGGCGCCAAGACCCGCGACGGCATCACGCCGCCCGCCCGCATCGACTCGCTCGCCGAGCTGATCCCGGCGCTGGCAACCGCCTTCGATCTGCCCTGAGCAACCTGCGCCGCCGGCCCCTGAGCCCAGGCCTTGACTTTCGAGTGCCTGACGCCCAGCAGGGTTGACTTGCGTGCTATGTTTGTCTTGTACCCCCCACCAGGGGGTTTACGAAGACACGCTGCAGTAACAAGCTCTATACCCCCTACGCAGGGGTTGAGGAAAGATCAATGACAAGCCACACCCAACACCGCATGCCCGTAAACGCCTCGGCGAAGCCGGACGTCCTGCGCCGCCTCGCCTACATCGAGGGGCATCTCAACGGCGTGCGCCGCATGATCGAGGACGACCAGTACTGCGTCGACGTGCTCAAGCAGACCTACGCCGTGCGCCGCGCCATCGAAAAGCTGGAGGCCCGCATCCTCGAGAACCACCTGCAAGGCTGCGTCGTCGAGGGCATCAGGGAAGGACGCGAAGAAGACGTCATCGGCGAGTT
>CAZNHI010000221.1:0-4996 GCA_964572535.1 uncultured Dehalococcoidia bacterium | reverse complement strand
AGGTCACAGGTTCAAGTCCTGTGCCGCCCACCACCGTTAGCCGAACTGGCAGGGCGTCCCGACGATAATCGGGAAGGTCACTCTGAACTTGAGCCGACGCTCACTGAGAAATCCTGGTTTGGCGACGATCGAAGCCGGGCGCGGGACTGCCACCTGGAGCCTCTTTCGATGACGCAATTACACCGGTCGACGCTCGTAGTCTGCAACTTTGACCTCCAAAGAGTTGCAGGTGTCTGAGACTCGAACTCGGTTGTCGTGACTATAGTGAAGCGTGACCTCAATGGTGCCGAAACCTGTACCGACGGTCGGTCTCAGTGCTGAGGATGCTGCCCGCCTACCGCCAGAAGAGATTGCGTCGATGCTCCAGACGGACGGAGTGCGCGGGCTGCGGTCGAGCGAGGCGGTCGCCCGGCTTCGCGTTTCGGGGCTCAATGACCCGGCACCCGCGGTGGGCCTGCGTTGGACAACTGTTCTTGAGAGACAATTCGAAAGCAAGCTCATTCTTCTTCTCGTTGGCGCAACTGCTCTCTCCGTTCTCCTGGGCGAGTGGCTCAACGCGGCGGCAATCGGGGTTACCGTCGTCATTAGCGCCGGTTTCGGGTTCTTCAACGACTACCGCTCCGAGCGAGCGATCGCGGCTTTACGCCGTATTACTGCTCTCCGAGCCGAAGTCATCCGCGATGGCCTGCACGAAGAAGTGCCGAGCACGGAGATCGTCCCGGGCGACCTCATCGTGGTTTCCGAGGGCCACACGGTGCCTGCCGACGCGCGCGTCATCGAAGCCCGGGGCCTCGCCGTAAACGAATCGATCCTGACTGGCGAGCCGGAATCGGCACCGAAATCTCCAGCGCCCAACGGGGGAAGTGATACCGCGACATTCGCGACCGTGCTTTACGCAGGCACGACCGTAGCAGTCGGCAGCGGACTCGCTATTGCTTTTGCAACGGGTCCTCGAACTGCTCTGGGGAACATATTCACAGCAATGAAGACCGCCGGTCGGCCTCCGACACCGCTGGAGGTTCGATTAGACCAGCTCGGCAATCGCCTATTGGTGATATTCCTCGCCCTCTGCCTCTTCGTTTCGCTCGTCGGGATTCTACAGGGCCACGATACGCGGCTTATGGTCGAACTCGCGGTCTCGCTGGCGATCGGTGCCGTGCCCGAAGGCCTGCCGGCGGTCGCGACGACGATGCTGGCGGTTGCCGTCCGGCGATTGGCGGCGCGTCATGTTCTTGTGCGCAGGCTCGATGCCGTTGAGACGCTCGGCTCGACGACTGTCATCGTCATGGACAAAACCGGGACGCTCACGGAGAACCGGATGGTCGTTCGTGCCCTGCTGTTGCCCAACGGGCGCGAGTTTCGGACCCGCGTCGAGGACACCGATCCACACCGGATGACCCTAACCGTGCAGCGGTACGATCGCTCGCCCTCGCAGCCTTCAGAATCGGCAGCCGCCGAGCATGTTCTGATTGTTGGCGCTCTTTGTAACGACTCGGTCGTGGAGTTCGACGACAGACAGGGCTGGCACGCCCATGGCGACCCTTCCGAGGCCGCAATCGCGATTGCCGCTGCGGCGCTGGGCTACAGCACAGAGCGGTTAGCAGACGAATACCCGAGGTCCTCGACAGAGGCATTCACCTCGGCCAAACGGATGATGACCACAACCCATCACACGGTCAGTGGACAGACCATTATTGCCATCAAAGGTGCATATGAGCAGGTTAGCGAGGTCGCAGGCAATGACAGCAGTGAACTGGACGCAAGGGTCCACGCCTACACCGAAGACGGGTTCCGTGTCTTTACGATTGCGGAGGGTGCGTCTGGCGGCGCGCTCAGGATAGTCGGCGCGATTGTGTTGGAGGACCCTTTACGCGCGGATGCAGCCGCAGCAGTCGCCGCCAGTCGCGCAGCCGGACTCCGTCTCATGCTCGTCACTGGGGATCACATCAATACGGCTCGCACGGTCGGCCGCGAAACCGGAATCCTGCTCGGCGGTCTCGTGGCGGTCCAAGGTTCGGAACTCGATCCGGCAAGACTGCCCGAGACCGCCGTCGTGGCTCGCGCTTCACACTCCCAGAAGGAAGCCATTATCGAGGCCCTCCAGGCAAGTGGTGAGGTGGTCGCGATGACAGGCGACGGCGTGAACGACGCGCCTGCTTTGCGGTCTGCCGACGTGGGTGTCGCCGTGGGGCCGGGCGCGACGGACGTAGCCGTCGAGGCGGCGGACATCGTCCTTACCGACGGAAGGCTCCTTTCCCTGGTGGATGGCATCCGCGAAGGGAGACAGATCGCACGGAACCTGACGCAGGCGATCACTTACCTTCTCACAGCCAGCTTCGGAACCATTCTCCTAATAACCCTTTCCCTGGCGATCTCCGACACACTACCGCTGGCGCCACTTCAGATCCTGTGGCTCAACTTGGTCGTTCATGTCTTCCCGGCACTTGCGATCGCAACGGGCCGCGAGCCGGCACAGTCCGCTGACGAACCGACCGGCGCCGTCATGGATAACGGAACCTGGTTCGAAATAGCGTTGAGGGCAACGACGGTCGGTGTCGCGAGCGCTGTAGCGCTCTCGATAAGTGACGCATGGGGAGAGTCGGTCGGCCACGGTCAGGCCATGGTGTTCGTCACATTGGCTATAGGCCTGCTCGGTCAAGCCTTTCTTGTCGGAGCCTATTCGTTCCGCTCCGGGTTCCTGAGACTGAGGAGAGCCGGCCTCTGGCTCGCGCTGGTGATCTCAGTGGCGTTCTTGGTTCTCGCGATGTACCTGCCCGCACTGCGCGCAGCACTCGGACTCGGACGATTGGGGGCGCTGGACTGGGCTACCGCAATCGGCTGCGCAGCCGTGAACTGGCTCGTCTCGCAGGCACTTGTCTGGCGGCTGAACTGGCGAGCAGTACGAGGCGCTAACTAATTGGTCTAGCCACGCGGCTAACCATGGTCTCCAAGGAGGCTCACATCAGGTCCTCGGGAGCCGATAGAACTCAGTCAGCTGGACGATCATGACGACACCGAGACCAGGGGCGTTGTTGAAAGGGACGAACGCCTCTCCAGGCTGAGCTAGGTGGCACTGTCGCCGGATAGTAACCGTGGAACTGCCTTCCAGAAACATCCGCAGCGTTGGCCGCCAGCAGTTCCTTTTCCGACCAAGGTCTTCGCGATTGATGGAGGCTTTCGACTCTCAAATGGGGGTCTTTCGTCTCTACTGTGCGGTTGGGAAGAACTTGTAGATTTGGTGAAGTTGATCCGCTCATGAGAGGAGGCCAAACATGGCCGAACGCACGCCCGAGGAGGTTTTCGCCCACCATGCGCAGGCTCTGGGAGCCGGCGACTTGGAAGGGATCGTGTCCGATTACACCGACGATGCGGTGTTCATCACGCCTGCCGGCGTGCTCCGAGGCAAGGACGGGATCAGGCAGGCCTTCACCAAACTGCTGTCCGATGTGCCTAACGCTGCTTGGGAGTTGCCCACCCAGATTTACGAGGGCGACATCCTGCTGCTGGAGTGGAAAGCTGAGTCTGCTCGCACGCGCGTGGAAGATGGGATCGACACGTTCGTGTTCCGCGACGGCCTGATCCGCGTCCAAACCGTTCGCTACACCCTGCTTCAAAAGGACTGACGCCATGAAGGCTGTCCGTTTGCACGCCTACGGCCAGCGTCCTTCGGTTGAGGATGTTGCGGAGCCGACAGTCACCGGGCCGTTCGATGTGATCGTGCGCGTAGGTGGCGCCGGGCTGTGCCGTACCGACCTGCACATCGTAGAAGGCCAATGGAGGAACAAGAGCAACGTCGCGCTCCCATACACCCTCGGCCACGAGAACGCCGGCTGGGTGGAGGCAGTTGGTGCTGCCGTCGATCATGTCGCAGTGGGTGATACCGTCATCGTCCACCCGCTGATCACCTGCGGCCTGTGCAGAGCCTGTCGGGCTGGTGCTGACATGCATTGCGTTCGATCGGCATTTCCCGGTATCGATACCGACGGCGGCTTCGCCGAATTGCTCAAGACGGGCGCCCGCTCGGTGGTCAAGCTCGATCCGGGCGTCCGACCCGAGGATGTCGCTGCACTCGCCGACGCCGGGCTGACTGCCTACCACGCCGTCAAGAAGGCGGTCCCCATTCTTCACCCAGGCACCAACGCAGTCGTCCTCGGGGCCGGCGGCCTGGGCCACATCGGCGTCCAGTCACTCAAGGCGCTCACTGCAGCAACGGTTATCGTCGTCGACCGCTCAGAGGCTGCCCTGCAACTGGCCCGCGAATGCGGCGCGGATCTCACCTTCCTTGCCGACGGCTCCCAAGTGGCGAAGGTTCGCGATCTTACCGATGGCGCCGGCTGCGAAGCCGTGATCGACTTCGTCGGTGAGGGCGGAGCCCTTGAAGACGGTATCGCCATGCTGCGCCGGGCTGGGACGTACTACGTCATCGGCTACGGAGGTGTGCTTCAGGTGCCCGCCATCGACATCATCTCGACCGAGATCAACTTCGTCGGTAACCTTGTCGGCACCTACAACGATCTCGCCGAGCTCATGACTCTCACAGCACAAGGTCGAGTAAGGCTCCGCACCCAGCGCTACCCGCTCGATGCCATTAACGACGCCATGGACGACCTCGATCATGGGCGCCTACACGGTCGCGGCATCCTTGTGCCTGCATGAATCTCATGTCAGAACCTGAGCTGAATCGCCTGCATTGATGATCCGCAGCCTGGCCACGCCGGCGTGACCGCGTCCTGGCTGGCGCGCGGCAGTTAGCCATCTGACTGAATGGTGGACACTCAGGGGGAAAGGACTGGCGAACCTCAAGTGCTGCCTTTCTCAACCCAGAACCCGGCGCACCTCCACTGGCCACGGCTTCCAGGTCGCAGACGGCTCCGAATAGGGCCGCGTCGCCTACGAGAAGCGCGCCAAAGTGGTATAATAGTAGTGGAGAGGAAGGGTAAAAAGAGTGTACAAGCAGCGCGCTATAGGGGCGCAGTCCATCCCGGCTCCAGGCTCC
>CAZNHI010000220.1:0-4997 GCA_964572535.1 uncultured Dehalococcoidia bacterium | reverse complement strand
GCGCCGTGGCGAGTGGCGACCTGAGCGAGGGGGACTTCCGCGATTGGATCGCCGAGCGGTGCGGCTGAGGCCTCACCGGCCCGAAGTCCGCCCCATTTCGAATCCGGCGAGGGCATCGGGCGGTGAGACGGATCTTCCCTGAAGCTGGAGCACCCTTATGAGCACCCTTATGGGATCGCACCATGCTTCCCAGAGCGACTCAAACGTGCTCAATCGACCCAGGCTGGGTCGCATGACACGGTTATCCCGCGCATCCGGTATGCGGTACCACCACGCCACTACCATATGTGGTAGGTCGAGTGTCCAGATACCACTAAATGCTGTGGTTTCACCCAATCGCATGGCCCGGAAGCCACTTATCAGAGCCCCCACATCGCCCGTGGCGATGCCCTCCGAGATGTTGTCTGACACCGCGACGGCGCGTGGTGCGGCTGAGGCGGTCGGCACTGCCAAGGTCACAGGAGTCGGGATTCCTGCGTTTTCGCGTCAACTCGATCCTCGAGGGCAAGACAGCCCAGGTGGGAAGCTGAAGCTGTGCTTTCTGGCTCCGGTGTGCCGGATGGCGCCCTCAGGGCATCGGCCCGAGGCTGCAGCCGGGTCAGCCCCCTGCCTCGGATTCCGGCAGGCAGGTGCCAACAACGACGCTCGCCTTCTCGTGACCGCATCACGCGGCCTCTCGGGCTGGCGTCCGGCTTGCGCGCCTCCGGCTAGTGCGCAGCATGACGATCCCAAGCCAGACGAACCACACGATGAGGCCGAGCCCGTACAGGAACAAGGCGGGCTCGAGGGGCGGGACCACCGTGAGGATGCCGGCGACTCCGAGCACGATGCCAAGGAAGCTCAGTGCCCTGGGTAGCTCCCGTGCCCGCAAGGCCGCCCAGCCGATGAGCAGGAGCCACACGCCGCCGAGGATCTCCCCCGCATCACCGCCAAGCCCACCGACGACGGTTTCGACCGGTGCCCAGACCGCCCCCGCTTGCGCTGCGTCCGTGCCGTAGAGTTCGCCGACTACCCGGATGCCGAGGATGGCGACCATGCCGCTAGCGATGACCAGACCGGCCCAGATGAGCCCGATGGCGGTCGCGATCTGCGCCACGGCCGGCGCACCGGCCTTCAAGAGGTCGTAAAGCGCCAGCGCTAGGACCACAAGAAGGATGCCCCATGCCACAAAGGGGATGAGATACCCGATGGACGCCAGGGCTTGATTATCCGTGATGATTCGCGCCCTCTCGACAGCGGTGACACCCTCGTCGAAGTAGCCGGCGGGCATCAGTACCCCTAAGAGCACCGCAAAGGCCACCACCCATGTCGCTGCCATGGCCAGTGCCGCCACGCCACCCATCTTCTGCAAGCCATTCATCATGTGCCTACTCCTAGTTGAGATCATCTTTCCGTTAGGGATGTTCACTGCCTGAGCCGATGCGCTGCACCGACAGCAGCGGCAGGCCGAGGTCACGGATGCGAGTGATCACGCCGTGGAGCCCGGCCTGGTCAACAATTGATCCGGCCAGCACCGTCGTGCCGTCTGCTTGCCGTCGCACGGCCAGGCCCCCAAGCCAGTCAGACCAGCGGTCGTCGAGGTGCCCCTGCACGCGCAGCTCATAGGCATCGCTCATGGCGGGTCGCCAGCGCTTTCAAATGTCATCACGGCGACAATCTACGAACGATGGACCCCTGTCGGCATCGACCGAAGGGTGTAGCCGGGGGGTGCAATTTGCGGGTGTCGTTGGCGGTGCCGGGCCGATGTGTACGCTGCCCGGTGTGAGGCCGGCGTCGGCGACGCAGGCAGCCGCTGCTACAGCAGGTTCAGCTCGTTGGCCCGCGCAACCGCCTCGGTGCGGTGGCCGACGTCCAGCTTGCGGTAGGCATTGGCGATGTGACGCTTGACGGTGGACAGGCTGATGAACAGGTGGTCGGCGATCTCCTGGTTCCGCATGCCTGTCGCAATGAGACGCAGGATCTCGACCTCCCGTCCTGTGAGCGGTTCGGCGAGTCCGGGGGCGGCCTGGGCCGCGGTGGACACAGGCTGCGCAGACTCGTCGAAGGCAGCGAGCAGCCGCTGCGTGTAGGAGCTTGCGATGCCACCGGCGGCGGCGTGGCGGAGCAGGGTGCGCATGGTCTGTCCTTCGTCAACAAAGGTGCGCACGTAGCGCTCGGGCTGAGCCAGCGTGAGGGCACGCTCCAGCGGCGCGAGAGCTCGGGGGACGTCGCCCTGCGCCTCGTGGGCGAGCGCCTGCAGCGTCAGGATCTCGATCAGGCTGCCCGTCCGCTCGCCCGCTTCCGCCGCGTTGCGGAGGCGCTCCAGTAGCGCCATGGCGTCTCGAAGGGGGCCCTCCTCCTGGTGGCGCTTGTGGCGGGCGATGAGCACCCTCGCCAGCGTGATGTGTTCGAACTCGCGCAGGTAGCTGAGATCCTCGTCAACGGACAGGCCGCGCTCGCGGGCCCAACCCAGCGCCTCGGCCAGCTTGCCCTGGCGGACCCACACCCGCGTCTTCAACGCCGCTATGGGACGCACGTCGGGGGCGGGACTCCTGATCTGCAGGCGTTGCGCCTCGTCGAGCAGGTCGAGCGCGCCGTCGAGGTCTGCCCGAGCCTCCTTGATCCGTGCCATGGCCGCGTACCAGCGGTGCCGGTGCTCCGCTATCCCGCCGTGCTCGCTCAGCTCCTTGCTGCGCTGCAGGTAGCGACTGGCGCCTTCCAGATCGCCTTGCTCACAGCGCAGCTCGCCCAACCCTACGTACAGATCCGCCGCTAGCGGCGGCGTGGGCCCGCCCTGACCGTCCGTCCGTTGCAACGCCTGCTCATACAGTCTTGCTGCCTCGCCCAGCCGGCCCTGCGCCGTCCGAATGTCAGCCAGCACGAGCGCGCCGCTGACTTCCTGGAAGCTGTCGCCGGTCATCCGCAGGCTGGCCCATGCGTCGGCAAAGGCCCGGTAGGCCGCTTCCAGGTCTCCGCTGGTCCAGTGCGCCAGTCCCAGCAGCCCACCCGCGGCGCCACGCCACAAGTCATCACCCTCGGGTAAGAGCAGCAAAGCGCGCCGGGCGTGGTGGACGATGCCGGGCGCATCGCCGAGCGCGCCGGCACGATAGGCACGGATGATGGCAATGGTCCCCGGCAGCGACCGAAACCCCTCCTCGTCGTCGACGACCATCTCGACCGCTGCGGCCTTTGGTCGCGCCCCTGCCTGTGCGGTCATGTCGAGCAGCCGTTCGGCGTCCCGCACGCGGTCCTCGGCGGCCTCCGGGTCGACAGCGATCAACGCCAGGGCGTAGTACACGCTGAGCACGGGTCTCGTGCGGACCAGCTCGTCTGGTAGCGCCTGCAGCCAGCCCAGTAACGCAGCATCCTGTCGACCGGTGAGCATTGCTCGGCCAGCAAGCTCGACCAGGCCCGCTGCGCGCCCGAAGTCCTTGCCGGCGAGGGCGTGGCTGACCGCTTCGGATGGCTGACCGTGGCGCTCGCACCACTCGCTTGCCCGCCGGTGCAGGATGGGGATTCGGTCGGGGTGCTCCTCCGCCGCGTGCACCCGGAGCGCGTCAGCGAAGAGGTGGTGGTAGCGGAACCAGTGGCGTTTGGTATCCAGTGGGACGACGAACAGATTGCCTCGCTCCAGGGTCGCCAACAGCTCGTTGCCGTCGTCCCGGCCGGTGACCGCATCGCACAGCGGGCCGCTGAGCCTGTCGAGGATCGAGGTCTGCAGGAGGAAACTCCGGACGTGGGGAGGCTGACGTTGCAGGACCTCTTCGACCAGGTAGTCCACGACGTAGCGTTCATCGCCGGCGAAGGCGCGCACGAACCCGGGGGCATCCTCCCGCCCCTGCATCGACAGCGCCGCCAGCTGCAGCCCCGCGATCCAGCCCTCGGTCCGCCGCTCCAGGGCTGCAACATCGGCTGCCGACAGGCCCAGCCCCATCACCTCATTGAGGAACGCCGCCGCCTCGTCAGGGGCGAAACGCAGGTCTGCCGCCCGCAGCTCCGCCAACTCGTCGCGCGCTCGGAGGCGTGCCAGGGGCAAGGGCGGGTCGGAGCGGGTGGCAATAACCAGGTGCAGCTGCGGCGGCAGGTGCTCGAGAAGAAACGCGACGCTGCGATGGACAGGCTCGGCCTCGATCACGTGGTAATCGTCCAGGATGAGGGTCAAGCCATGCCCTAAGCCCGCCGCAGGGCCGTCACTGATCGCCGTGATGTCATTGATCAAGGCCGTCAACACCCACTCGCTCGGTGGCGGCTGCGGCGAACGCAGCAACGACAGGGCGCTCTCCCCAACGTCGGGCCGCACCCCCCGGAGTGCGGTGACGACGTAAACCCAGAAGCGCTCCAGGTTGTTGTCGCCCTGGTCCAGTGACAGCCATGCCGCCGGCCGTTCCCCGGCTGCCGTTTCGCCCACCCATTCGGCCAGCAGCGTCGTCTTGCCGAAACCCGCCGGGGCCGAAATCAGGGTGAGCGTATGCTCGACCCCCTGGTCCAGGCGTTGGACCAACCTGGGACGCGGCACCAGAGTGGCACGCCGCTTGGGGATGTACAGCTTGGTTCCAAGCAGCGGGCTTGCGCCGGTCCGTTGTCCTGACGAGCCAACCATGGGATCAACCTCACACCCGGCAGCCGCAAAGAGACCTGCTCATGGCGCGGCCAGCGGCTGAAGTAGCGGCGTCCGACCGACCACTCGTCGTCCTGCTCTGCTAGGTGACGCGGCTGATACACATGAGACGCTTCACCGGGCTCCCGGTATTTTGTACTAGGCTTCATCTTCTGGCCATATGGGGCCGAGCGGTGCGTATGCCCGGACTCGACGTGGGTCGAGGAGCCCTTATAGGAACCCTTATCGGTTCTGTCTCATGTGTCTCATGCGTCTCTTGGATGTGCTGGCTGGACGCGGGTGAGACGCATGAGACGTTTCACCAGGAATCCGGTATGCGGTATCAGCATTCATCTCGAAGTCCCGATTCACTGTGAGAGTCTGAGTTCGTCTCGCAGCCTCGGCCTGACCCCATGTTTCA
>CAZNHI010000219.1:0-5002 GCA_964572535.1 uncultured Dehalococcoidia bacterium | reverse complement strand
AGGATGAGCTGGCATACGTCGCCCGGTATTACGCGGATCGCGCCGAAAACGAGAATCGTCAGCAGGAACAGCGTCGGGATCGTCAGGACCAAGCGCGTAGTAATGTACTTCGCCAACAGCTCTGCCTTTGTCTAGTGTGGGCAAGCGCCGCGGGGCGACCGGTGTCGCGTCAGACTACCGCAATGGCACCCCTACGACTTGAACCACCAGTACTTGAGGAATGCTCCGTCCGGACCGTAAACCCAAAGCGGGATCTGGGCATTGGCCGAAACCCTGGGATCCAGGAAGAAGTTGCGCTGCTGAGTCGTGAAGTTGACTACCCACATCTCGTCGGCGACAATCTCCTCCATCTCCCGGAAGATTCCCTTGCGCTTCTGGCTGTCCAGCGTCGAAGCCTGCGAAACTGCAAGTTCCGTCAGCCTTGTGTGGACGGCGTGGGGCCGGTTGTCAGTCGGCGTCGTAACCTTGCCGTCCGGTGCCGAAAACGTGCTTTGAACCCTGGAAGCAGGAGTGTTGTAGACGAATCCACCACCATCGCCGATGAAGAAGCAGGTGCCCGAGTAATCACCGACGAGCCAGCCCGCCAATGCTTGGGGGTGCGTAGTCTCGTGATCCGTGAACTGGACGAGGCCAAGCTCCTTCAGTTGGGACTGGACGAAGGTCGCGCCGTCAACATATGCCTGACCCACGACACTGCTATTCCAATGCCACATATCAGTCTGGATCGGCAGCTTGACGTTTGCCGCTGCCAGGAGCTTCTTGGCTTCGGCCGGATTGTACTCGAACAGCTTGGCAGAGGCTCCGAGGTCTTTCGGCTTCCTGGTGCCAAAGTCGGGGAAGATCCAGCTCAGCGCCTGATCCGGTTCGCCTTCTCCTTTGGAAGTGACTTGCGCGAACTTGCTGCGGTCCATCGACATGCTCATCGCCTGGCGGACCCTCTTGTCCTGCCAGGGATCTTGGTCGGAGCGCATGAAGAAGTTCATGGACGAGTAGGGGTACTGGAACAACGTGGCATCAGGCCGCGCACTCTTGATGCGGTCTCTCTCTGTTTCATTCCGCCAGTACGTCATGTGCGTCTGTTTGGACGCGAAGTCGGCAAGCTGTTTGGCGTCATCAGTCGGCCCAAGCAGCGTCATTTCATTGAAGTACGGATAGGGTTTCTGGAAATAGTCGGGGTTCCTCTTGAACCTCATAACGGCCGGCGGCTGCGTGTCTACGAAGAGAAATGGGCCGCTTCCCATCAGCTTCTTTTCGGCCTCAGGGCTTTCCTCATGCTCCTTAGACATCACTCTGAGGTACGTGGCGAATACGGGCAGGACATCGACGTACGGCGCCTTGGTACGGACGGTCACGGTCTGTGCATCAGGCGTTTCCACCTTGTCGAGCCATGGGACGAAGAATCGTGCGTTCCGGGTCTGCGGGTCAAAGGCCTGGCGCTCTATCGAGTACTTAACGTCTGCTGAAGTGACCGGCTTACCGTTGTGGAAATTCGCCGGTTGGAGCTTGAATACATAGGTAAGGGCATCAGGCTGCTCGGGCAAGGCTCTCGCGAGATCGGGCTCCATCTGCAACGAAAGGCCACTGGCGCCCTCCGGTGGCTTGCGGCCATAGGCGAACGACACCAACGAGCTATGAGTACGCGAAGAGACCCCTTCGGCACCGCCGGTTACATTGATAATGCTGCTTAGGAAACCAGATGTCTGCTGGACAAACGTCCCTCCTGGAGTGCCCTTGGTGCTGTCGACGGCCGTCGATGGCGTCGTGCCGGAGGAGGATGAACCGCTGCCTTCATCCTCCTCGTCGCCGCCGCAGCCAGCCAGGCTTAGAGCAACCAGTCCGGCGCCGGCGACGCTGGCGTTCCGGAGGAGCTTCCGCCGCGAAAGCGACTTTCGCATCCAGGCTTGAGTTACCCAGTAGTTAGAGTGCTCCTCCATCATTTCCTCCTGGCCCTAGAGGCCTCCACCAAAGACGCTTTGCCAGAATCCTAGTGGCCGCCTAGAGCCTTTGGAAATGAATAGTTGATATGGGCGCTATACCCTCCGGGACATGCCCCTGAAGCACCAATCGCCTCAGTTCAGAAGACGCGAGACAGGCTGTTTCTAGTCTCGCTGAAGGAGCTCAATCCTGACGTTTTCGGGAGCTCTGACGAAAGCGATACGGACACCAGGTCTTATGGTCCGCGGTTCGTCGATGATCTCAGCTCCCCGCCGCTTGAGGTCAGCGATCACCTCATCGACGTCATTGACCCGCAGGCCGAAGTGGTCCAGCCCGAGATATGGCTCGCTGGGGCTGGCGGGGCAGTTTTCGCCCGGTGAATCGGCGATCAGGACCACGACGCCATCGATGCTGAGTTCGATCCGCGGCCGCCCGTTTGGCTGCATCGCCTCGACGACCCTGGCGTCAAAGACATCACGGTAGTAGGCGGCCGTGGCCTGGGGATCTGTCGCGCGAAGATGAATGTGATCGTACGCGTATCTGGGCATGATGGCTCCTCCGCCGTTCTGTCACGATCGAAATCGCACCGTCCTTAGAGCCGCCTACTCTAACGGCTCCCAACTGGCGTTGGCAACGTATGAACGAGGAAGGGGGTGGATGAGCTTGGTAGCGGTACGGGAAACGAGCTCCGGGTGATGTCCTCGATGGGCCACCCTCATGACATGAGGGTGGCCCCACTTTCTAAAGCTTTAATCACGCTGTAGTCGGGTGTGTCGGCATCCGAGGGGCAGCCACACGATGTCCTCATAGTGTCACGCGGATTGGTGCAATAATTCTGCCGTGAAGCCGCTCGCCTTGGGCGCATGATCTTTATGAGGCTCGACCTCTCTTTCTGTGGGTGGCTGCGATCGTCTGAGGGGTGCTCTGGCTTATCAGCCTGGTCGGCCTCGGCCCCGTGATTCTCCATGACGTATGGTTTATGACTCTTGTAAAGAAGCGCGGCTAGCCTGACCATTGGGTTCATGGCGAGCTTCAGACATACAAAGATTGTGGCGACGCTTGGGCCAGCAAGCGCCAAGCCTGAAGTCGTGCTCTCCCTGATAACGGCGGGCGTTAACGTTTTTCGCCTCAATTTTTCCCATGGCGACCTAAAGGAAAAGGAGGAGCAGATCGCGATGGTGCGTCAGGCAACGCGAGACCTCGAACGACCGATCGCGCTGATGCAGGACCTTCAAGGACCAAAAATGCGCGTGGGACGGCTGGTTGACGGCTCTGTCCACCTCATAGAGGGATCACACGTCGTTATCACGCCTGACGAGGGTCAAGAAGGCACCGCGACTTCGCTCTCGGTTTCTTATCCGCGGCTCGCTGTCGTAGTACGCGCGGGTGATTCGATCTTCCTGGATGACGGGCTACTGGAGCTTAAGGTCTTGCATGCCAATGGCTCAGTTGTGGAGGCAGAGGTCTTAAAGGGAGGTGCGCTCACCGACCACAAAGGCGTGAACCTCCCAGGCGTCGATTTGGACCTGCCGCCCCTCACCGAGAAGGACCAAATAGATTTAAGGTTTGCCCTTAGGCACGATATTGACCTCGTCGCCATGAGCTTTGTGCGATCCGCAAAGGACGCCCTCAGCGCGAGGACGATCATGGCCGAGTGCGGTAAGCCGGTACCGTTGATCGCAAAGATTGAGAAGCGAGAAGCGCTTGCGGAGCTTCAGCCAATCCTCAGGACCTTCGATGGCGTGATGGTCGCTCGCGGCGACCTCGGCGTCGAGCTAGCGCCGGAAAAGGTGCCGGCCGCCCAGAAGGCGATAATTCGTCGGGCAAGAAGCCTCGGCAAACCTGTTATCACCGCCACGCAGATGCTCGAGTCAATGACACACAGCCCCCGTCCGACGCGCGCCGAGGCGTCCGACGTCGCGAACGCCGTCCTCGATGGCACGGATGCCGTCATGCTTAGCGCTGAAACAGCCGTAGGTCAGTACCCGGTGCAGACAGTGCAGGCGATGGACCGGATCATTCGCGAGGCGGAAGGGATACATACGCAGGACGAGCGTGTGGCAATCGAGTCCGACTCTGATACAGAAGCGGTTTGTGCTGCGGCTGTTCACCTGGCTGAAGAGTTGTCGGCGGCCGCACTGACCGCCCTCACGCGCTCCGGGCACACCGCAAAGATCCTCTCCGCCTATCGGCCGAGTGTCCCGATACTGGCGTTTCTAGTTAACAATGAAGGCCTCGCACGCCAACTCACGCTCTGGCGAGGGGTATGGCCGATGGTGGTCGAGCGAGCGCTGGATCCTAGTGACACGATGCTCGTCATTGAGAATGAGCTGCGAGAGCGGCGTTTGGTTGATAGAGGCAGCAAGGTAGTCGTGGTCGGCGCTGCGCCGGGCACGCCGGCCGGCCGAACGAACTTCATACGCCTCCTTCGCATCTAGCTACTTGGTTCCGCGGCTAGCTAATGCCATTAATCCTTCGGTTGTAAGCTCTCGAATGCCAGGAGCCACCACTGGCGACACGATTCGGTCATAGAGTCTGTTCAGTAAAAGGAGTAGGACCGTGATAGATACCAAACACTCGAACCAGCCCAAATTCAAACCGATGCCAACCTTGCCGCTATTACTCGCTGGAGGGACGGGGTTGCTCTTCCTACTCACGAAGCTCTTCGGACATGGGAAAGGCACGGGTTTCAAAAGTCACAAGCATGAGTCTCTCGAGCATCACCACGAGCACGTCCATGTCACACATAACCGTAATGAGCCAGACAAAGAGGTTGGCGGGTGGGAGCATCTGACTGCTGTCCATTCTCATTCGCACAATCACCTCGCTGTCGAGCACAGTCATAGGCCCCACCGCAACTTCGAGGCCGAACACCGAGGCGAGGCTCATATCCATGATCATGAGCACCCGACGGGATAAGTCGTGAGTCGAAACTTATCGGCCGGTAGTCAGATCACAAGCTTTCAATGCGAGCGAGGCAACGGCCACTATCCGGCGATAGTGTCAGCTTCACTATGGCCAGATCGTGTGATCCTTACCAGAGACTCTTCTCTCGGTTGCAGCACCC
>CAZNHI010000218.1:0-5010 GCA_964572535.1 uncultured Dehalococcoidia bacterium | reverse complement strand
GGTCAGGCGGCGGCAGGTCAGGAACGAAGGAGTCGAGGTCTGCTTCCAGCTCAGGCGCTGGGAGGACAGGCGGCGGTTGGGCTGCAGCGGCGGGGGCGTCAGCCCAGAGGTCACCCTGGTCGGCGGCCGGCACTTCCTGGCCGGCGCCGGGCGCAGACTCAACGGGCGACTCCGGCCTGCGGCGTCGCGGCGGCCGGGCGCCTGATGCTGGTCGTTGGTCTTCGGATGTCACGGGCGGGGCAACCTGGGATCGAGGTTCAACCTGCCTATGGTAGCAGATGGCTGTATTTAGGATGGGGGTTGGGGCTAACCTCACCCCCCAACCCCCTCTCCTCGAGGCGAGGGGGCTTTTGTGTATTTGAGATGGGGGCGTTGCCCCAAACCCCCGCTAAAGGGGCGTATGAGGCGTCTGCCAAGACACGGGGTTACATTGTTAGACGGGAGTTCGTTATAAATGTAGAGGGATCTACTTGAAGAGAAGCCTGCTTTACCTGACCGCCGTGCTGCTTCTGGTTCTTGGTGCGGCCGTGATGGCCCTTTCTGTGGGAGCGTTGGACAGGGGCGAGAACGGCGAGAACGGCGACGCCGAGCCGCTGGCTGTCGGGACGCCTCTGCCAACCCAGGTACCGACGACGGCGCCGCCGACTCCGACGCCCGCGGCCCAGGGCGACCCGCGCCTGGCGGCGCTGGGCATATCACGCCTGGTGGTGCCGAAAATCGGCATCAATGCGCCAATCGTGGTGCGGGGTATCCTGGCGGACGGTACGATGGATTCTCCTAGTGGGCCAATAGACGTGGCGTGGTACACGTTCTCGTCGAAGCCGGGCGAGGTGGGCAACGTGGTCATGGCGGGCCACCTGGACTACATCAACTACGGGGCGGCGGTGTTCTACCGTCTGCGCGACCTGCGCCCGGGCGACGAAATGAGCGTGGTGCTGTCTGACGGCACCGTGGTGAAGTACGCGGTGCAGAGCGTGGCCGAGTACGCGGAAGAGACGGCGCCGATCGCAGACATTGTGGGGCGGACACCGAACGAGGCGATCACGCTGATCACGTGCGCGGGCAGCTTCGACCGGTCGAGCCTGCATTACAACAAGCGGCTGGTGGTGCGCGGCGCCAGGGTGCTTTCGTAGTTAACGATCGCCGGTTTTCAGTTGCCAGTGCCGCGGGTGCACGGCTGCTGATCGCTGAGATAAACGCTGATGGGCCAGGCGTGAAGACTGTTAACTGAGCACTGACACTCCTACGGGTTGCCCCTATGACGGGGCAGATTTTTAACCTAGACTGCGATGCGTTCGTTATACAGGTAGCCGAAGCCCGTTATTGCGGGTCTGGCACCTCAAGGAGGAGGGTCTGGCGCCCATGCTGGTGCCGGTGGCCCAGGTCAGCGGTGTCCAGGCGGCGCCGGTGCCGGTGGTGGCGGCGATCAGGCCGCCGGACACCGGTAGCGGTGGTCTGCAGGAGGGCGGCAACAGCTCGCTCTTCGCGCTGGGAGCGGGGCTGATTGGCCTCGGCGGGCTGGCCGCGCGGCGGTGCGGCGTCGCGACAAGCAGGCGTAGCAGCCTGAGTTAGCTACTCAAGAGGAGGCCCTCCAGCTGGAGGGCCTCCTCTCTTTCTGCGCGTACGTCCACGTTGAGTCTCTGAGACGTCTCAATAACGTGTAGAAACATTGAGCCAGTGTGTACTTTTCATCGCGGGCAACTTTGCATGAAATGTCCCGCGTCGGTCCCCGCCCTGTGTTATGAACCCCGCCAGAGCACGTTCAAAGGAGTAGAGCAGCCTCAGGGAGGAGGGTGTCCGCGGCAGGGACGGCCGTAACCAGCCAAAGACCTTTGCCATTATTCCTCCTGAGAACCGCCGACGGTCCACTTCAGGGCGCTCAGGCTGCTACATCTAAGGACGCCGGTCAGGGGCCCAGACAGCACCTGCGGCAAGAAAAGGAAGGAGCCTACTTATATGAGATGGGCATTTGGCACTGTAGCTGCAGTGCTGGCCGCAATTGTGGTGCTGCCGGGTATTGCATCGGCGCACCACGTGAACCTCGATGGCAGCGTCACTTGTGAGAGTGGCAATTTCGAGATCCACGCCAACTACTCCGGCGGCGGTAACAACAAGATCATCGTTGTCAGCGTGAACAACGACGTCTATGACATCGACGAGGGTGACATGGTCACCGACCTCCCGGACAACGACGCGAACCTGCCGGCGAACCAACCGGCCGTGGACGAGGACTACACCGAGAACGGTCAGGGAATCAACACCACGATTTCCGGCCTGGTTGACCTGGACCCGGACGGTAGCACGGACGACGACGAGTTCAACTTCAGCACGGACCGCGACCGGTTCGAAATCGACGGCCACGGTGGCACCGCCGACTCGACGGACGCCCTGAACAGCTTCTTCGCTATTGACGGTCACTACGACGACGTGGTCAACCTTGCCAACGGCGGCAGCATCACGCTGGCGACTCAGATGTACGCAGCCAGCAACGAGAGCGATCTTGACGACAGCGTCCCCGGCACCGGAAACGGGCTGGAGGACAGCGACTCATTCACGGTCAACGTGGAGTCCTTCAGCGATTGCATCGAGGACGTCTGTATCGAGGGTCAGGAGGGCGGCTTCGAGAACGGCACGCAGTACGAGTGGCTGAACGGAGAGGACGGTCTCTGCGTCCAGATCAACGCGTGTGTCGACGGTGTAATCGTCGGCGAGACGCTGCCTGAGGGCCAGACAGTTACGGGCACAGACGACTGTGGCCCAGTGAAGGTCTGCGTCCAGGGTGACCTCGAGGTGTTCACCGAGTTCGAAGTGAACGAGGACAACATCGAGGGCGACGGCACCTGCGACGGGACGCCAATCGTCACGAACAACTTCCCCAACCCGGGTGGCTTCGTGACGCCGCTGGCTCCGGTCATTCAGGTTGCGGCGGCGGTGAGCCAGGTGCTGCCGGCGCGCTTGCCCTCCACGGGCATGGGCCCGGACGCAACCAGCTCCAGCTTCAGCCTGGGCGCGGCGCTGGCCGTGGCTCTGCTGGGCCTGGGTGGCATGACGGCTCTGGTGGCTCGCCGCCAGGAGTCGTAAACCGCACTATCGCTACCAGCGCGTAGCATCGCACTCAAGAGGGTCCTCCCGGCCGGAGGACCCTCTTGTATTTAACATGGGGGCGCTGCCCCCAAACCCCCGCTAAAGGGACGCATGGGAGTCTTGGGGTTGGGCTTTGCCCGAACCCCGGGGGCTTCGCCCCCAAACCCTGTATTGAAAGATGGGGCGCTGCCCCAAACCCCGCTAAAGGGGCGTATGGGGGCTTTTGCCTTGGGCTTTGCCCAGCGCCGGGGCGACATTCGTCACCCCTAAGCCTGTATTGAAAGATGGGGCGCTGCCCCAAACCCCGCTGAAGGGGCGCATGGCGGCTTTCCCCCTGCCCTGCGGGCGAGGACGGTTCGCGGACTGCCCCTACGGGCGTGTGTAGGCGCGACGGGCGGTGGTGGCGGCGATCAGGCCGCCGGACACCGGTAGCGGTGGCCTGGAGGAGGGCGGCAGCAGCGCTCTCTACGCGCTGGTGGCGGGGCTGATTGGCCTCGGCAGGCTTGCCGCGCTGGCGGTGCGGTGTCGCGGCAAGCAGGCGTAACAGCCTGAGTTAGCTACTGAAGAGGAGGCCCTCCAGCTGGAGGGCCTCCTCTTCATTCTGCGCGCGTACGTCCGCGTTAAGTCTCTGAGACGTATCAATAACGTGTAGAAAGGCAGAGCCGTATGGCACTTTTCGTAGCGCCTGACTTTGCATAAACTGGGCAGCGACACCCCGTGCCATGTTATGAACCCCGCCACACGTTCAAAAGGAGTAGAGCAACCTCACGGAGGAGGGTCTGAGCGGCAGGGACGGCCGTAACCATCCCCAGACCTTTGCCAGTTTTCCGCCGCAGAGTCAGGACAGGTACGCTGTCCGGGCGCCCGGGTTGCTAGATCTAAGGACGCCGTTCAGGGTCACCCTGCGGCATAAATGGAAGGAGCCTGCATATATGAAATGGGCAATTAGCACCGTCGTGGCGGTAATCGCGGCTTTGACGCTGCTGCCGGGGATAGCCTCGGCGCACTCAGCGGCGCTGTCTGGTGTCGCATCTTGTACTGGAGTCGATGGTTCTTGGAAGATCTTGTGGACGCTGACTACGTCTGATGTTCCTAGTGGCCGTCGTATTGACACTGTCGATGTCGAAATCGTCGACAACGGCGTAGCGGACGATCTGGACGAAGGCGACTTCAGCGACTTCAGCGGCTTTGACGGTAACGGCAACGAAGCCGGCACTGCGACAACGCAGTACAGCGCTTCTGACGCACCGACTTCTCCAATTACAGCACAGGCTACGATCGACTTCGAGGACTTCGATCCTCCTCCGCCAGGCCCTGGTGGTGGCAGTGAAGCTTCTGGCAATCCGCCTCAGAACGTCGAGTCAAACGTTGCCAGCGTCAATGCACTTACTAACTGTAAGGATGTCTGCGCGAACATCGATGGCAACCAGGGCACGCCTCCGGAAGCCTACCCGCTGACGCAGGACGGCAACTGCTTCAAGCTGATCTCCGGCTGCTTCAACGTCAACGGCGACTTCCAGTCGCTCAGCGATGTGAAGGATGACGGCACTGGCTCGCTGCAACTGCCAGGCATCCTGGTCGACGCTAGCCAGTGTGAGTTGATTACGGTCTGCCACAACGGCCTGTCTGTAGGTCCGCTGCCTCGCAGTGAGGCGCCTACGGAGACCAACGACTGCGGCATCGTGAAGATCTGCGAGGACGGTGAACTCGTGCCGTACACCGAGTTCGAAGTGAACGAGGGGAACATCGAGGACGACGGCACCTGCGGCGGCACGCAAATCGTCGACCCGAACAACTTCCCCAACCCGGGTGGCTTCGTGACGCCGCCGGCTCCGGTGATTCAGGTTGCGGGGGCGGTCTCCCCGGTGGCCGTGAGCCAGGTGCTGCCGGCGCGCTTGCCCTCCACGGGCATGGGCCCGGACGCAA
>CAZNHI010000217.1:0-5026 GCA_964572535.1 uncultured Dehalococcoidia bacterium | reverse complement strand
GCCGGGACTGCTTCGACCGCGTAGGCCGGCCCGGCGGTGGCAGTGGTGGTGGCGGCGGCAGCGGCCGGAGCATGTATAACAGTCGATAGCCAACTATCAGACCGTCCGCTCATTGACGGGCTGCGGGTGCGATGCTATGTTCAGAGCTAGTTGAACGTGTATCGCAATTCGCCGCCGGCCAGAGGCTGCCTGCTATAGCCCGAGAACTCAGAGTCAACGACCGCATCAGAGCCAGAGAAGTCCTGCTCATCGACGGGACCGGCGAGCGTCTGGGCGTGATGCCCACCACTCAGGCCTTGGAGCTGGCGCGCGAAGCCGACCTTGACCTCGTAGAAGTCGCCCCGACAGCCGTCCCGCCTGTCTGCCGTATGCTGGACTTCGGCAAGTTCAAGTACGAGCAGGCGAAGAAGGAACGCGAGACCCGCAAGAGCCAGCACGCCTCCGTCCTGCGCGAGATCCGCATGCGCCCGAAAATTGACACGCACGACCTGGTGATGAAGGCTCGCAACGCGGAGAAATTCCTCAAGAGCGGCGATAAGGTGAAAGTTACGGTAATGTTCCGCGGTCGCGAGATGGTACACCCCGAGATCGGGCGCGCTATCCTTGACAGGGTTGCCGAGCAGCTGAAAGAGGTCTCGGTAATCGAGAAGCCGCCGAACATGGAGGGACGCTTTCTCTCAGCCATCCTGGCCCCTGGCCACACGAAGCAGCTCATAACGAAGGAAGCAGAAGCCGCTCCCGTAGCGCCAGCAGCAGCAGCCCCAGCCGAGCAAGCAGGAGCCGCTCCCGCCGAGCAAGGAACATCGAATGCCTAAGCTGAAGACACACAAAGGCGCCAAGCGGCGCTTCCATATCACGGGCACCGGCAAGGTGATGCACCGCAAGGGCAGCATCAGCCATATGCGCAACCGCAAGTCGAAACGCGCCAAGGCGCAGGTCTCAAACCTGCAGATGGCAGCCGACCCAATGCAGAAGCGCGTGCACCGGCTGTTGCCTTACGGCTAGTCCTGATATTCTGAGAACCGTCCTTCCGCGAAGCGGAAGGACGGAGGAGCCGCCATGAGCCGCGTCAAACGAGGCGTCACCGCCCGTCGCCACCACAAGAAAATCCTGGAGCTAACCAAGGGCCACAAGGGACAGCGCCATCGCCTGTTCCGTCGCGCCAACGAGTCGCTGCTGCACGCGATGGAGTACTCCACCCGCGACCGCTACGACCGTAAGGGCCAGTTCCGCCGTCTCTGGATCACGCGCATCAACGCCGCGATCCGGCCGCACGGGCTCTCCTACAGTCAGTTCATCCACGGACTGAACAAGGCAGGCGTGACCCTGGACCGCAAGGTGATGGCGGACCTGGCCGTACGCGATGCCGATGCCTTCGGCTCGCTCGCCGCAGCCGCAAAGGCCGCGCTGGCCTGACGTCCCATACCCAAGAAAAGCAAGAGGCCGGACAGGGCTGCCCGGCCTCTTGCTTTATCTGCGAATGGTCGGCTCTACGGCCTGTGGAACGTCGACTGCGCCCGGTAGCAGTCATATTCGCCCTTGTTGTACTTCGCTACGACGTAACCGAACCAGACGAGGTTCCTGCAGCCCGTATCCATCCCTATCACCGGTGTTGCTCCCGCCAGGCCATGGTCGATCAAGAAGACGAGCACCTCGGCAGTCGACGCGTCGCGCATCGGCGTACACAGAGCCGCGTACGGCGGCACCTTTGCGCAGGCGTCAACAGTGTCCTCGAGCAACCGCGCGCCAAAGTCCGCCTTCCCACCATCCACCGCCATAAACGAGCCGCCGGCGTGTACACCAATGCCGGCTGGATTGGCGCCGGTCGCCGCTGCCGCGTTGATATCGTCATCGCCGCAGCCTGCGACGCAAGCGTTGGGGTTCTGGAAGATCACCCACCACAGGCTGTAAGCGTGGCCCGGCGTCAGGCCGGACGTGTGCATGCTGAGGTTGACGCTGAAGTAGCCTCGCTGCAGCACGGAGTATGCCTCTGGCACCTCTGCGCCGGACACCTGAGCGGGGTTGTCCAGCCACCACACCAGGCTGGGCTGTCCGGCTGCAGCCTGCGTCTTCGCCGAGCCCATGCTCGCCGCCAGCAAGACCAGCGCTAGAGTAACTACCAGAGGTAACTTGAGTTTCATGAAGTTCCCTTTCAGTTCGGCCTCAGCAAGGTTAGGCCAGACGGACTTAGAGAACCAGCTTCCGGCCTGCATTGGCCGAACGAGACGCAAAAGAGGCCGGGCAAGGATGCCCGGGCCTCTTTGACGCGTGGTGCTCGTCTGATAGCGCTACTCCACTGGACGGCTCTTAGTCCGGCGCATCACCACCGTCCCAGCACCGAACGCAATCAGGGCTGCGGCGGCGAGAGGCATCAGTGCGTCACCCTGCCCGAGGAGTCCAGCTTCGCCGGTGTTTGGCGGCGTAATGCCGGAGGCAGACGACGGGAGCGCCGGCAACGTGGTAGAAGGCGGGACTTGCGTGGCCAGGACCGTGAAGAAGTTGCGGGTGCGGCCTGCACTCGCGTTACGAACGATCGCGTCCTCCTGTATGCCGGACGCTTCAGTAAACGCCTCGCCCGATTTGTAGAACTTTTCGCCGGCTATAGTCTTCCGCGCCAGCTCGCCATCGACCACGGTGACGAGGAAGAAGCCATGGTGTGTGTGCGGGGGCGTGGCGGCGCCGGGTTCGAAGTCCCATACCACCTGCACCACCGTGACGGCGCCCGGTAGCGGCGGTGACGCTGCCTTTGAAGTCATGACAACGAGCGGAGGCAGGGGAGACGCAGGCTCGCCTGCGGCCGTGGCTGTGAGGGCAGTACCAGGAGCGATAACCGTGGAAGTGTAAATCCGTGCTTTCACCGCCCCGTTGGGGTTGCCGAGCGAGTACGTCTCGCCCTTGTTGACGCGGAAGGTAGGGTTTCGGGCAGCGGCCGAATAGTAGACATCGGAGCCACCTTTGCGTAGCAGTATCTCTCCTTCGGCAACCGTCACGAAGAGATCGCCACCCCTTGTCTGATTCGGGGTCCGGGCACCCGGAGCGAAGTCGATGACTTCCTGGACAATCTCTACGGATGCTGGGATGGCGACGTTGGCGTAGCTAACTGTCGAGATCGTAGTCGGACCGGGCGGTGTCTGGCCGCTGACACTGGGGACGGCGATCCAGCTACATAGGACCAGCAAAACAGAACTCCAAAACAACTTACGCATGATCATTCCTCTCTTGATTTAGGCAAGCTATCGCTGCACTCAACTCCTTCGTTGAGCCACGAACGCCTGCCTTAACTGGGTTGTGCTACTCGTTTTCCGCGACGTACAGAGGGTGCAACTCAGCCGCCGCGGGCTTCCTGGAGCGGCTTGGCTGCGCTCTTATCCCTCGGCGTAGTGCGAAGCGCCGAAGAAGTCGACCATGATCACCGGGTCGTCGCCGATCACAACTGCGTCGTGGCCTGAGGGAAGGCTGGTCACTTCGCCGGGGCCGGCTTCGAACTCATCGCCGTCAGAGGTGATGATCTTGACCCGGCCGGAGACGTGATACTGGAAGTGCGGCGCCTCACACCACTCCGTGCCGGCGAGGGGCTTCACCGACTCTGACCAGCGCCAGCCCGGCTCCAGGACGAGACGCCCCACGACGCCGCTGCCGATGTTGACCAGCTCCAGGCGTCCCTTGTCGAAGCTGCGGACCTCGTCCGGGGTTGCGAAGTTCTTGCGCTCGTAAGTCTGCATTTGTCGTTTTCTCCTTCTTGAAATCGTCTGCTTCATGGCGTATCTGCCACGTGATCCCCTTGCTGCTGCCTCGCTCGTTCCTGTTTCTCCCGGCGCCACCTCCTGCCTGCATCAGATTGCCTTGACGCAGGCAGGGCGGCATCAACTGAACTGGGGATTCTTCAGCGGTAAAACGCATCCGTCCACGAGCCCCCGATAACAAGGACTTGTTAGTCAGCTCGTGGCGACTGATTCAGAGGAGCCCGCGACGGGCAGCGAATGCGGCGGCCTCGGTGCGGTTTGCGACGCCCGTCTTGACGAAGATGTTGCTCACGTGACGCGCCACCGTGTTCAGGCTAATCACCAGCTGATCGGCGATCTGCTGGTTGCTGCGCCCCGCCGCCACGAGTCGCAGCACTTCGACCTCGCGGGCTGACAGGCTGGTGCGAGCAGTCGGCGTCTCCGCGTCTGAGGGCCAATCGGGGGACGTGAGGTCGGCCAGGAAGGATTCTATGGCTGTGGCGCCCTGCACTGCCTCGCCGAGGGGCAGCACCCCATCGATCAGGCTGAAACGGGCGTTGGGAATGGCCGCGGCCAGCTTTGCCGACTCCTGCGGCGGCAGCCAGAGGAATTCGCGCGGGTGCATGACCAGCGTAGGCGTCCGTACCTTCGCCACCACGTCGTCGATGCGCGAGACGCTAAAGGCCGCGGCGCTGATCAGCCAGTCGGCCTGAGTGCGTGTCTCCTTGAAGAACGAGAGGTAGCCGGCGCGCTCCTTTGGCGTGGCAGTGGCAGGCACCCAGTTGTAGAGCATGGCGTCCCAGTTCTGCTCCGCCAGGCGCAGCAGGCTATCCAGCGGCCAGGCACTGATCAACATCGAGCAGGAGATGAGGACGAGGGCGCGCACGCGCTCCGGGTGCTTGACGGCGTAGCGCACGGCAGCGTGGCCGGAGTAGAAGTAGCCCAGCAGCACCACAGGCTCCGGATCCAGGCGATCCATCACGGCTTCGAGGTCGGTCTCGTAGTCTGCCATGCGGTGGTCCGGGTTCAGGCCGCGCTGTGACATACCCTCGCCGCGGCTGTCGTACTGCACGAGACGGAACCGCGACGCCAGCTCTTCGAGCCAGCCTCTGATCCGCCCGTCCCGCTTCCAGGCGAGCTGGATGTGGTTCAGCCCCAGCGGCAGGAAGACCAGCGGCTGCCCGGCGCCGGTGCTCGAATAGGCGATGCTGTAGCCATCGCTCGTCGTCACGTACTGGACCGGAGGGGCGTCCATCAGGCAAGACCGTGGCGGTGGGCGTAGACGGACGCCTCGGTGCGGTTGG